>CAZPRO010000121.1:0-7484 GCA_964588775.1 uncultured Clostridium sp. | reverse complement strand
AGCTTCTAAAAAGCTCATTTTGAAAATTCATATTTAATATGATTTATTTCCATATAAATTTTATATATCATTTACAATTAATTCTCCTATAATTAATTATATAAATTTTAATATCACTCCTTAATTAAAATGCTGTTTCAGGTAGCTTCCAAATATTCATATCATCTAAATAGTTATGATATATAAATATTATTATGGTAAACTCCTCAATCTATTTGAATTATTTTGTTAAACATAAATCTTATAATTTTAAATTTTAACTAAACTTCGGAATCTCCTCCTCATATAATATTATTCATTTCTCTGATTCTTATTGCACATTGGAACCAACTCATTTCATAATATATATTTTAGTTTTGAATATTTTCTATTTTATACATATCCCACCGGAATCACCCATTCTCACATATTATAGTTTTGGGTTTACTATACTCAGCACATTGGTATCACCTATTTCGCATTTTATAGTTTTGATTTTCTATTATTCAGCCCCATCGGAATCATCTCATTTCCATTTATTCTTGTAAGAAATATGTTTATCTCTTATCTTGTTTTTATTATATTACTAAATTTTCAAAAAATACAGACTTTTCTGACAATTTTATTTGTGTTATAATAAATACATTGAGGTATTTTAATATATCCTCTATTTTTTTACCAACTTTTTTGTTATCTGACTCATAATTTCCAGGATTCATAATAAAAAGAATCAGCTGAATAAATGTTAAAATTTAAACAGCTGATTCTTTTTCATATTTTATTATTATATAACTTTGAGAAGATTTTCTTTGTGCTTGTTTCCCATTAACAGCACTTAAATTCTTCCCTAAAAACATTGATAAATTTTATTATCAATCTTCTTAGGGAAGAATTGTTTATATGAACACAAAATTCATATAAACAATTCATTTATATATTATTTAACATGAGAAAGCATAACTTTAAGCTTGTGCACCTTTTGTGGCATCAAGTTCCTGTTGATAGTTCATACTGTCAATTTTCTTAAGGAATGGGAAATAACCAATAAATCCAACTACTAATACTACTGCCTGCATTACTGCATATTTCCATCCTCCTAATATAAATCCTGATATTACTGGAGGAACTGTCCATGGTGGTAATTGTCCACCCATTGGTGGTATTATCTGAAGCTTAATTGCCATATACAATAAAATTGAGTTAATAACTGGAACCATAATAAATGGAACGCCTACTATTGGGTTCATAACTATTGGAGTACCAAATAGAATTGGTTCATTTATATTGAATAATCCTGATGGTGCTGCCAATCTTCCTAATTGTTTAAATTGTGCTGATTTAGCAAAGAATAACATAAACAATACTACACCCATTGTTTGACCTGAACCTGATAAATTTATAAAGTTATCAAGAAATTGTTGTGTAACAATATGAGCACCATGAGCTAAATCAAGAGTACCTGCTGCCTGTAATGCTGCATTATCCATTGTATTGGCAGTTAAAAGACTGCCTACCATGCCTCCAACTGTAACTCCACCATGAATACCAAAAAACCATAGGAATGGAACAAAAAATGTAATTAATACTGCACCACCTAATGAATCTGATGCTGCTTGTAATGGAGTCTGTACAAATGAATAAATCATTTCTGGAAGTGAAGTGTTAAGTCCAAATTTAAATATTGTATATATTGCTGTTGCACCAATAAGAATAACTGCTGCTGGAATTAATGCTGAAAAAGAGTTTACAACTCCTTCCGGAACACCAGCTGGCATTTTTATTCTTATATCTTTCTTTATAAACCAAGAATATACAGCAGCTACCACTAAAGCTGTTAAAATAGCTGTAAACATACCTTGTCCACCTGTCCAACTCATTGGAATTACACTTCCAACCTGATAAACTTCTGTACTTCCTTCTGGTGTAAAATCAACAAAGTTATTATTAATTATTAAATAAGTACTAAATGAAATACATGATGCTGATAAAGGTTCAACACCTTCATTTCTAGCATAAACATAAGCCATACCAATAAGTCCTATAACTGCCATAACGTTCATTGTTGCACCTTGACATTTATATAGTGGATCATTCCAGCTTGCACCAAATGTATTTGCCATAAAATCAGTAAATGATTGTAGCGGAAATGCTGCTATTAATAAAAATATTGATCCTATAATATTTAATGGCAATGTATAAAGCATACCATCTTTTAATGCTATAATTCCCTTAAAGTTAACGAATTTCATTACTATTGGAACTACTTTTTCGTTCATAACCTGACTAACTGACATAATGTTATTCTCCTTTTTCAATAATAGTTTTAATCCTTTACATAAAATTTTTAAAAAACCCTTATTCCCTTAAATTCCTATTAAATCCGTATTATTTAGCCATGCTCAAGGCTAAATCAAGTACTTTACTCCCATTCATCATCCCATAATCTACCATTGGAATAACCCCAACTGGAACCCCTGCTGGATCACATTTTTCTTTAACTTTCCGTAGTGTATATCCCACTTGTGGTCCCAGCAAAGCTACATCCATGCTATCTAAATGTTCATCTAACTTTGATTCTGAATATGCATTTATTTCACATTCAATTCTTCTTGCTTTAGCTGCATCTCTCATTTTGCTAACTAAAACACTAGTAGACATTCCTGAAGCACAAAACAACTTAATCTTTACCATTATGAATCCCTCCTTTTTGTAATTTATATATAAGACCATTATCGGTGTTTTGACATATCATTTTTCCTTGTATGATATGTTAATTACATTATATATGCATGTTTATATTTTTTATATAATATATGTATTATTGATGAAAATTTGCATATTTTTCATAATAATTGTTTATTTTTTATTCAATTTTTAACCCAAAAGCATATTTTTCTAATTTTTATCAGCTCAATTTCTTTCTCAAAAGTGCCTCTATCTATATTATATAAAACCAAAACTAAAATTACTGAAGCAGTTCCTTTGTCCTTGAATTATTTTCTTTCCACAATTTATTTTTTTCATCTATGTATATATTATTACTAACAATATATTCCTGTACAAATTTATAATTAATTCCAACTCTATTATTTAATTCATAATATATGTCTTCTATATTTTTCTTTGCTCCAAAATCATCATCTATATAATCTGCTTCAAAAACATATGGAATATGATAAGAACTAATCTGCTTCATCATCATTTCATTTTCTTTACTATTTTTTAATCCAGAAACAATATTTATGGATTCTGCATATCTGTTATCTTTAAATAAAAACTTTAAAAAGTCCTTGCTTAATTCAATATTTTTTGTGCTTTTACTTATTCCTATTTTATAATCTCCAGATATAATAATCTGCTTTGTTCCTGGTACAGGAAAAATACCAATCTCTTCTTTCTTCATACCATTATCTACAAGCTGATTTACAAAATCTGAATTCCAAATAATCATAGCTGCTTTTTTATTAACCAAATTCATCTTACATTCATTCCAATCCAAATTTATCAAATCATCTTCACAAAATCCATAATTATATATAGTTCTAACCAAATTCAAGGACCTGTATACTTCACTTTGTTTATCAAGTATGTTATATTCATTATTCACTATGTTGGTTTTAAAATCTATATTGTATAGAGCTGGAATTTTATCAAGCCACATACTCATAATCCATGGCTGCTTATAATTTATTAATATTGGCACAATACCTATCTGCTGGATTTTTCTACAAGCATCCCATAATTCTTCTTCTGTTTCAGGTACTTTATTTATTCCAGCTTCTTTAAATATGTCTTTATTATAAATAACACCATTCCAAAATAAAGATGTTGATATTCCATATAATTTGTTATCTTTCCCCACTCCCAAGTTATAATTATACATATTATATTTATTTAAACCAATATCATCTATTGGTATAAAATATTTATCCAATTCATTTCTTTGAACCATATCTGGAATTAATGTTACATCGGACAATTCTCCTATTGATATTTTTCTCGCAAGAATTTCTTCTGCATTTCCTATAAGTTCCAAATTAATTTTTACATTCTCATGACTCTTTTCATATTCTTTAATAAGATCCTTCAACTCATTTTCTTTATCCGTTCTATTGCTTGTAAAAGTTATTTCTTTAATTTTCTCATAATTTTCCATATTATCATTATTTTTTATAAACACCTCATATTGGATACATTGAAATAAAAATAAAATGCAGATAAATAATCCTAAAATTTTATATTTTCTATTCATTTTGTTCTCCTAAAATAATAATTATTTGTTTCTAAAAAAATTAGGGGTACTTCCCGTAACCTTTTTAAAAACTCGTCCAAAGGTTATGGAATCACTATAACCTACCTTTTGTGCTATTTCATATACCCTCAAATTAGTTGTTAATAACAATTCTTTGGCTTTCTTAACTCTATAATTAGTAAGAAAATCATAAAAACCTTCTCCTATCTCTTTCTTAAAGAGCTCTGAAAAATAATTTTGACTTAAATATACTTCATCTGCAACATCTTTTAAAGTTATATTATTATTATAATTATTTATTATATAATCTTTGGCTATTTTTATAACTGCTGTTTCTTTTGAATTTTCTTTTTCCTCTAATATCTCTTTTATTCTCTTTTCATCATAAATAAAATATTTATTAGTACCATTAATTTTATTTTTATTCTGTTCAGTTATCTTTGTTAAAAGCTGTGATTGCTGCCTCAGCTTATATATTTCACCAATAGTTTTAAATATATATACTTCTATTTTATTTTTTAGAAATATATCACATTCTTTTTCAATATAATCTATACTTATTTTTTCATCTGCATAAAAAACAATATAAATATAACTTTTATAATGAAAACTACAATATTCTAAGGAACTATTCTCAATAGCCTTATTAATAAACTCTATTACAATTTTTTCATCTTCCTTGTTGTTCAAGTTAACAGCCATCATCTTATAAGTCTTATTCTTGTCAAACTGCATATTTTTGAGAAGCACATTATGCTTTTCATTAATGATTTCCTTATTTGAAAATAAAATATTTTTAAATAAATCTCTTTTTAATATTTCAACAGATTTACTATATATTTCATTGTTAGTATTCCTGTCTTTTAATTTTATTTTAGCTTCCTCTATAATTTTCTCTAGTTCTTTCATATTAATAGGTTTTAAAAGATAGTTAAACGCTCCAAGTCTCATAGTATCTCTTACATAATCAAACTCATCATATCCACTCAGTACTATAAATAAGGGAATCTTCTTCAGTTTTTCATTTGAATATTTTATTAAATCAATTCCAGTCATAACAGGCATTTTTATATCTGTAATAACCAAGTCAACAAATTGACAATTATTTTCCAAATATTCCAAAGCATGTTTACCATTTTGAAAACTTCCAGCTATTTCATTAGTTTCATCAATCTTATTTAATATTTTACACAATCCTTTTCTAATTATATTATCATCATCAACTACTACTATTTTCATAGTTCCTCCTAATAATTACATGATATATGTTAATAATATATTATTTAGTAAAAAACACACTACATTTCATTTTTTTGTTATAATATATATTATAATAACACATAACAAAAGGAGTTTATATGATTATAAAAAATTTATCCATAAAAAAACTTACTTTATGCATATTTATTACAACATACATAATCTTTTTTATAATTACTTCATTTAATATTTATTCATTTTCACTATATGAATTTGAAAAAACTAAAAATCTTATAATAAATAATACTGAAAACCTAAGTAATCAAATATCTACAACCCTCAATAATTTTATTGATATATCAAAATATCCCCTAATAATTCCGGAAACAGACAATTTAAATAATATTTTGACTTCAAAGATAAAATATGACATTACAGACTTTAACTTTATGTCTTACATATGTCAGATGATGCTTATACAAAATAATTCAATAAATGGAGTTTATTTGTATAATCTTAATGGAAATGGCATATATGCCTCCCGTAATATTCCTAATGATCAATTAAAAAATCCATGTAACGAAAAATGGTTTATTGACACAATAAAATCTGATAAGGCTGTTTTAATAACTTCTAATATTACATTTAGTAATATATTTTCTGGTTCTTCCAATGATAATAGCCATTTAATTGCTATTACTAGAAAAATAATGAATTTACAGACTAGACAAATATCAGGAATTCTCATGATTACAATTCCAGCAGATGAAATGAAAAAAATCCTCTTAAACCAGATATCTTTTAAGAACCAGACTCTTTGTATATATGATGAAAATAGCCATTTAATTGCTTCTACTCATACTCCTATACAAAATGAATTAAATTCAAAATTCCTAAATGTGCATCTTTCTTCACAAAATACTAATATAATAACTGAATCAACCAATAATATCATATGTTCAAATAGAATTGAAGAACTTAACTGGTGTATAATTAATTCTATTCCTACATCCAGTATAAATAAAATCAGTAGTTTTTATTTATTTTCCTTTGCCAGCAACCTTATATTTTACCTAATTTTGTTTGTTATTATTTATACATTCTTCTCGAAAAGAGTATTTACACCTCTTAATTATCTTATTGATAATATGAATAAACGAACAGACTGTAACTTAAATTGCCAATTTGAATACAATAAAACTGATGAAATTGGAATATTAATAGAATCATATAACGATATGAAAGACAGAATAAGCAATCTTATAGACATAAATTATAAAACAAAAATAGACCAAAAAGAAATTGAACTAAAACAGCTTCAAAATCAAATAAACCCACATTTTATATATAATACCTTAGAGTCAATTCATATGATGGCTGAATTAAATGATGATGCAGAAACTTCCATAATGTCTGAATATTTTGGTGCAATTATAAGATACAGCATGAACAGAAAAATTAATACTGTAACCTTAAAGGAAGAAATGCAGATTATTGATAATTATATATATCTTCAGAAAATTAGATTTGATACACTTTTTACTATAGATAATGTTATTAATAATGATATTGCAGACTGCCAGATAATAAAAATGATAATCCAGCCTCTTATAGAAAATGCAATATATCATGGGTTGAGTCAGTGTGACGGTAATGGAAAAATAATAATTCAAGGCATGCATATAGAAGATAATCTCATCCTTACAGTTACTGATAATGGTATAGGTATTGAAGATGAAAAACTTCATCTTCTAAATGATTATATTAATGATAAAAACAATTGTTTTAATGGAATTGCATTAAAAAATATCAACAAACGCTTGAAATTAAATTATGGAAATGAATATGGCTTAGAAATATTTAGTGTAGTTAATATCGGAACTTCTATGGTATTAACTCTTCCTTATATAATAACTTAATATTTTCCACAAAATGAACCCAGCTATAATTTTTTTACTTATTGCGGATAATTTTTTATTAGATTTTGTATATTTTTAAATTGTAAGCGTCAAAGATTTCACGTATAGAATCAAAAACAAAATAATGTTAAAAT
>CAZPRO010000120.1:4178-7513 GCA_964588775.1 uncultured Clostridium sp. | reverse complement strand
AGTGAGGTAAATATTTTATGCGCTTAATTCCAATTGAATGTGTAAAAGAAAATTCAATACTGGGAAAAAACATATACGATCTTGAGGGACGTGTTCTTTTAAAAACTGGATGTATATTAACAAAATCACTATTAAGTCGTATAAAGAAAATTAATATCCTTTCATTGTACATTATTGATGACTATAGTTCTATGGAAATTGAAGATGTAATAAAACCAGAATTACGTCAAAAAGCAATTAAAGTAGTTAAAGAAACTTTTGCAGATATAGGGCGTATTGGTAATGTTCATGATTTTGAAAATCGCAGCTATAAAGATTTTTCTAAAAAGGAACAAAATTATTTCAATTCAATAAACTCCATTGCAGAAGAGCTTATTAACGATATTCTTAGTAATGAAAATATATTACTTTCACTTGTAGACATAAAAAATATGGATAATTACACATATTCACATTGTGTTAATGTAGCTATAATTTCTCTAATATTAGGTATAAGTCTTAATCTGCCAAAACGTCAGCTTAAATATCTTTGTGTTGGAGCATTAATTCATGACATCGGCAAAGCTTTTATTCCTTCTGAAGTTTTACAAAAGACTGACAAGCTAACACGAGAAGAATATGAAATTATCAAAACTCATAGCAGACTAGGATATCAATTCGCAAGTAACATGGGCTCCTTTAGTTCCTATGTTAAAATGATTATTCTACAGCACCATGAAAGATTTGATGGATTAGGATATCCTAACGGATTAAAAGGTGAGGAAATTAATTATTTAGCAAGAATTGTATCAATTGCAGATGTTTATGATGCTCTTACTTCTGACCGTCCATATAAAAGAGCATTATGTCCTAGCGATGTTGTTGAATATCTTATGTCAAATGCAGGAACTTTATTTGATTTTGATATGGTTGATACTTTTTCAAAAATAATTATTCCATATCCTGAAGGAACTATTGTTGCATTAAGTAATGGAGATGTTGGAGTGGTTAAAAGAACAATACCTAATTTCCCATTAAGACCTATTATAGAAATAGTAAAAAGTAAAAATTCAGAAGCTGTTGGAAGTGTAGTTAATTTAATAGAAAAACTTTCTCTTGTTATATGTAATATTCAATATGAAGTATAACAAGATCTATTTAAATGTTGTACATCACATTGTAATAGGTATGTAATAAAGTATTCAATGTAAGAACAAAAATACACAAACAGTGAAATTTTAAAATTATACTAATATAAAATTTCAACTGTTTGTGTATTTTTTAATTTATTTTTATTTTGCGATATTCAAAAAAATTCAAATTAGCTAATTTTTTTGCCTCTTCATATGTATTAGTTCTAATAATGAATGTCCATCCATCTTTATCATATTTTCCTGCACATAATATGTATTTTTCTTTTTTATCTATATTTTTAGTTTGCCTGTCTATAATTAAACTTCTTATACTATTCATATTCTTACAATTTAATTTTACCAAAAAACTACCTTCATTATTCATAATACACATCTCCTTTTGGGGCAAACATATGTTCATTGCTTATATTACCATTATATAGAACATGTATTCGCATGTCAATATTTCTCTATACATATTTTTGTAATATTTTTTTAATTTCCAATATATTCAACAATACTTTTCAAATTTATTTATTATTTCTAAGCTTATTTGCCACTAATCCTTTGTCATTATCATATCCAACTAAGTAATTGAAATTACAATTTTTATAACTTTCAGTTTCCTTCAAATTAGTAGAAGTTAATATAAAATCTCCTTCTGGTTCTGGAATAAATATATCCTGAATCTGAGTTAACGTTATAGTTATGCACAATATTACTTCATTACAATAAATTGAATCTAATTTTAATATACGATCTTTTATTAATTCCACAAAATTAATTTTACAATTAATTTTATTTGATTCTTCATAAAAAATTTCTTTTGATTTCTTCTTATTATAAATAGGCATTTGATCAAAATTAATTAATATTTCTGAATTAATTGGAATATCCATTTCTAACTTACTATTAATTTTATCTCTAAAACATCTAATAGATTTATGCATATTTCCATTTATAAAAAGCTTATTGTCCTTATTTATTTCTAATGTCTTTATAGAAATTTTATTTGATACTATTTCCATTTTTGAGCAAAAATTATCTATTCTAAATTTCTTATTAATTGGAATGGATACATTAATTATAGAAAGCACAACTGGTGCCTTTATAATCACAGCTCCGGGCTTTCCCATTGGAATACAGTACTGACATTTTGCTTCATTTAATTTATTTATTTCAGGCATTTTATTCTCCTATTTAAGTTACTATAATATACTATTATTCACTTCAATTTGAAAAAATGACAACTATAAATGGATATATTATGATGTATCCCATTTATATAAAGGCAGTAAAAAGAAGCTGTCACAATTAATTGACAGCTTCTAATCTAGCTAATTACTTACAAATATTTTCTACTGCAAGAGCAGAAATTGTTCCTCCAATTGTTGTTCCAGCTTGTAATAAAGTTGCTGATGTAACTTCTACTGAATAAGTTACGCAGCCATTACATGAAGAACAATCACATAATGAGAATGAGAATGAATTACTTGATAAAGCTTCAATTGGATCTGCGAAAGTAAAGCTTCCTCCTACTGGTTGAGAACAGCCATCTACACATCTAACAATTCTAAATGTTAAGCTAGATAGTAAAGCTGCTGGTGTGTTGATTAATAAATTTGCAGTTACTAATACTGAAGGATTACATAAATCACAAGTATCTATAGTTACACTGCCTACTGAAAGTGGTAATGATGGTATTAAACCTTGTGTCCCAATTATTGGAAGAGGCCCTGCATTTGCACTTCCACATTTTAATATAGATTTTCCACCTTCTGGACAACCACATCTTGAACTATTACAACCACAACAATTTTTTCTATTATTAAACATTTCATCTTCTGATATTATATTCATAATATACCTCCAAAAATCTTAAACTTTTGTATACCTATTCTTTGTCTTCAATAGATTCTAATATATATTATGCTATTATTGCTATAATGTGCTACTTCATTTTTAATAATAAAAAAACTACCATTATTTATTATATTAACGGTAGTTTTTTTATTATTAAATTTCTGCTACATCAAACACTTCTAAATTACTATTTTCAAAATGCTGAAGCTCTACATCTGCTATAGCCCTTAATGTATCTAAAGCAGTAATTACTCCAAGATTTCTTTCAACAGCAGCTCTTCTTATTAAGAAACCATCTGTTTTTGAATCATTTCCCTTAGTTGGTGTATTTACAACTAAATCAACATCTCTATTTTTTAC
>CAZPRO010000120.1:0-4078 GCA_964588775.1 uncultured Clostridium sp. | reverse complement strand
TTAATATTTCTTCCTACTCCTAAAACTTCTCCTGTAGATCTCATTTCAGGTCCTAAGCATACTTCAACATTTGGAAGCTTTTGAGTTGAGAATACTGGAACTTTTACAGATACCAAATCTGGTTCTTTATATATATCCACACCATATCCTAAATCAGCAAGCTTTTCTCCAAGCATTACTCTTGTTGCTATATCTACTATTGGAACACCACTTACCTTACTTATATAAGGAACTGTTCTTGAAGCTCTTGGATTAACTTCTATTACATAAAGATTTCCTTCAAATTCTATGAACTGAATGTTAATCATTCCCTTTATGCCTATTGCTAAAGCCAACTTCTTTGTATATTCTAATATTTTGCCCCTAATATTATCACATATATTTTGACTTGGATACATTGTAACACTATCACCTGAATGAACTCCTGCTCTTTCAAGATGTTCCATTATTCCTGGAATTAATACATTTTCTCCATCAGATATAGCATCTACTTCTATTTCTCTGCCCATTAGATATTTGTCTATTAATATTGGATTTTTCTTATCCTTTGCAAATGCATTTTCTAAGTAAAATGTTAATTCTTCTTCATCATGAGTTATTTCCATTCCCTGGCCACCAATTACATATGAAGGTCTAACAAGTACTGGGAATCTTAATCTATTTGCTTCTTCAAGACCTTCTTCAAGAGACCATACACCTTTTCCTTTTGGTCTTGAAATTCCTAAATCTTCTAATAATGCATCAAATTTTTCTCTATCTTCAGCCATATCAATCTGATCTGCTGTTGTTCCTAAAGTTTTAACATTCTTTTCCTTTAAGAAATTTGCAAGCTTGATAGCTGTCTGCCCACCAAATTGAAGAATTACTCCGTCTGG
The DNA here is from genome assembly GCA_964588775.1 of uncultured Clostridium sp. Classification (GTDB taxonomy): domain Bacteria; phylum Bacillota; class Clostridia; order Clostridiales; family Clostridiaceae; genus Clostridium. The sequence continues at coordinate 3,203 of CAZPRO010000120.1, read as the reverse complement.
ATTTTCTTTTTCAATTATATTTAGTACATCTTCTTCTGTTAATGGTTCAAAATACAATTTATCAGATGTATCAAAGTCTGTACTTACTGTTTCTGGATTATTATTAACTATTATAGTTTCAATTCCAAGCTTCTTTAATGCCTTTACACAATGCACTGATGCATAATCAAATTCAATTCCCTGACCAATTCTTATTGGACCTGAACCTATAACTATTACTTTTTTCTTATCTGAAACTTCTACTTCATCATATTGTTCGTATGTTGAATAGTAATAAGGTGATAATGCTTCAAATTCTCCTCCACATGTGTCAACCATTTTATAAGAAGGTCTTATATTCCAAATATCTCTTAGTCTGTATATATCATCTGGACTAACCTTTAACATATCTGCAATAGCTTTATCAGAGAATCCTTTTTTCTTTAATTCATGAAGCCATTCCTTATCTAAATCTTCTATTTTGCTTAGTTTTAATCTTTGTTCTTCTTCAACAATCCATTTAATTTTTTCTAAGAAAAATAAATCAATTCCTGTTATCTTGTTGATTTTATCAATCATGTAATCACGTCTAAGCATCTCTGCTAAAGCAAATATTCTTTCATCATCTGGCTTCATTACTAATTCTTTTAATTCTGACATGCTATATTCTTTAAACTTAGGATGATCTAAAGAAAATTTACCAATTTCAAGACTTCTTATTCCTTTTAAAAATGCCTGTTCAAAATTGGCTCCTATAGCCATTATTTCTCCTGTAGCCATCATCTTAGTTCCAAGCTGTCTGTCAGCACCAAAGAATTTATCAAAAGGCCATTTTGGAATCTTTACTACAACATAATCAAGTGTTGGTTCAAAACATGCATATGTCTTTTTAGTTACAGCATTCATTATTTCATCCAAACCATATCCAAGTGCAATCTTTGCTGCAAGCTTAGCTATTGGATATCCTGTAGCTTTTGAAGCTAATGCAGAACTTCTTGAAACTCTAGGGTTTATTTCAATAACTGCATATTCAAATGTATTTGGATTTAATGAGAATTGAACATTACATCCTCCTTCAATTCCAACTGCATTTATAATGTTAATTGATGCTGTTCTAAGCATTTGATATTCTTTATCTGATAATGTCTGAGATGGTGCAACAACTATACTATCACCTGTATGTATACCAACTGGATCTATGTTTTCCATATTACATACAGTAATACAGTTTCCATAAGAGTCTCTCATAACTTCATATTCTATTTCTTTCCATCCTTTAACACTCTTTTCAATAAGTACCTGGCCTATTGTACTAAGCTGCAAACCTGAATCAAGAATAGTTCTTAACTCTTCTTCATTTTCAGCTATACCGCCACCTGAGCCTCCAAGTGTATAGGCTGGTCTTACTATAACTGGATAACCTATCCTTGCTGCATAATCTATTCCAGCTTGAAGATCTGTTACAATATCACTTTGAATAACAGGTTCTCCAATTCTATTCATCATATCTCTAAATAGTTCCCTGTCTTCTCCTTCTTTGATAGATTCAATAGATGTTCCGATTACTTTTACATTGTATTTGTCTAATATACCAGCATCATACAAATCTACTGCAAGGTTAAGTCCTGTCTGACCTCCCATTCCTGCAAGAAGACTATCTGGTCTTTCTTTTTCAATAACTTTTTCCACAAATTCTAAAGTTAATGGCTCTAAATAGATTTTGTCAGCAACTTCTTTATCTGTCATTATTGTTGCTGGATTTGAATTTATTAATACAACTTCAATTCCTTCTGACTTTAATGCTTCGCAAGCCTGAGTACCTGAATAATCAAATTCTGCAGCCTGACCTATAACTATTGGACCTGAACCTATAACTAAAACCTTTTTTATATCTTTATTTAATGGCATTTTCGTAACCTCCTATAGGGCATATTCTAAAAATCTATCAAATACATACTCACTGTCTTTTGGACCTGCTGATGCTTCTGGGTGGAATTGAACTGAATATATTGGTAATGTTTTATGCTTCATTCCCTCTACAGTTCCATCATTAATATTAACATGTGTAACTTCTATATCGTCTGGTAATGTTTCAACAACATATCCATGGTTTTGAGAAGTTATATGAACAATATTCTTTTCTAAGTCCTTAACAGGGTGATTACATCCTCTATGACCAAATTTTAATTTTGCTGTTTTACCGCCTAATGCTAAAGCAAGTAATTGATGTCCTAAGCATATTCCTACTAAAGGTTTCTTGCCTATTAATTTCTTTATATTTTCTACTGCATAATCTGCATCTTCTGGATTTCCAGGACCATTTGATAAAAATACTAAATCGGGATTTTCATTAAGTACTTCTTCTGCTGTTGTTGTTGCTGGAAATACAGTTATTTTACATCCTCTCTTTTGGAAATTTCTTATTATATTTGTCTTTATTCCAAAATCCATTATTGCAACATGTTTTCCTTTACCATCTATTGTATACTTTTCTTCTGTTGTAACTTCCTTTACTGCATTTTTATTAGAGTAATTTTCTATCTTTTCTTTAACATATTCATTATCAACATTTTCTAATGTTATTATACCTTTCATTGTTCCTTTATTTCTTAAAATTTTTGTTAATGCTCTTGTATCTATTCCTTCAAGACCTATAACTCTTTCCTGCTTTAAATAGTTATCTAAATCTAATTCACATCTGAAATTGCTTGGTAAATTACATTTTTCTCTTACAATAAAACCACTTACTTTTACTGAATCAGATTCTAAATCTTCAAGATTAATTCCATAGTTTCCTATTAACGGATAAGTCATTGTAACTATCTGCCCATAATATGATGGATCAGTAAGTACTTCCTGATATCCTGTCATTCCTGTTGTGAATACTACTTCTCCAACGCTTTCTTTAAGGTAGCCAAAAGCTTTACCTTCAAAAATCATTCCATTTTCTAATATAAGCTTTGCTTTCATGCTTAAGCCTCCTACATTATTTATTCTTAGCTAAAACTACACCTTAAATTTGAATAAAATAAAAGGATAATAAAGAAAAGATTAATTTACATCTTTCCTTTACTATCCTGTGTGACCAAATTATATTATTCGCCTTCAAAAAACAAGCTATGAAATTACCTTATAGTATCCATGAATATCATAGTTTAAATCCCTTTCTGGCCTCACAGGACCAAGTTAAAGTGTATCTTAACTTCTTTCTAATAATTCTATTC
>CAZPRO010000119.1:0-7534 GCA_964588775.1 uncultured Clostridium sp. | reverse complement strand
TCAGAAAAACAGATAAATAAAAAAATAATAGGATATTGCAGAGTTAGTTCACATAAGCAGAAAGATGACCTTGAAAGACAGATAGAAAATGTAAAAACTTATATGTATGCTAAAGGTTATCAATTTGAAATTATTACTGACATAGGAAGTGGAATTAATTACAATAAAAAAGGATTGAATCAAATAATTGACATGGTAACTAATTCAGAAGTTGAAAAAATAGTGGTACTTTGCAAAGATAGACTCATTAGATTTGGATATGAATTAATAGAGAATCTTTGTAATAAGTTTGGAACTACTATTGAAATAATAGATAATACTGAAAAAACGGAACAACAAGAATTAATTGAAGATTTAGTTCAGATAATAACTGTTTTTAGTTGCAGACTTCAAGGTAAAAGAGCCAATAAAGCTAAAAAGATGATTAAGGAGTTGATTGAAGATGATAAAGACATTAAAGATAATGCTGATTCCTAATAATAAGCAGAAGTCTAAATTATTTCAATCGGCAGGCGTAGCCCGTTTTGCTTATAACTGGGCATTAGGTAGAGAACAAGAGAATTATACCCTAAAGGGCACACGTAAAAACGGTGGCAATTTTCTATCTGATTATGATTTAAGAAAAGAATTTACAAAATTAAAATCTACAGAAGAATATAAATGGCTTAATGATTATTCTAATAATATAACTAAGCAGGCAATAAAAGATGCTTGTTTGGCTTATAAAAGATTTTTCAAAGGTCAATCAGCATTTCCTAAATTTAAAAGTAAAAGAAAATCCAAACCAAGTTTTTATATGGATACTGATAAAATTCAGTTTACAGATAAAACTGTTAAACTTGAAAAAATAACATTAAGCAGAAAGAAAAATAAACAAAAGCTTAACTGGATAAGGCTTGCTGAAAGAAATAAAATCCCTACAGATGGTAAATACATTAACCCAAGAATAACATTTGATGGCATCAACTGGTGGATTAGTGTTGGTATTGAATATACTGATAATATAGAAATGCCAACAAACGAAGGAATAGGAATAGATTTAGGTATCAAGGATTTAGCAATATGTAGTGATATTGATAAGCCTTATAAAAATATAAATAAAACACAAAAAATAAGAAAATTAAAAAAGAAAAAGCGTAGGTTACAACGCAAGATATCAAGAAAATATCTAATAAATAAGAAAGGAGATAGTTACTGTAAAACAAGTAACATTATAAAAGCTGAAAAGAAATTATTGAAACTTAATCACCGATTAACAAACATTCGCCATAATTATTTACATCAGATAACTACTGAAATAATAAACCGAAAACCAAAGTTTATTGTTTTAGAAGATTTAAATGTAAAAGGTATGATGAAGAACAAGCACTTATCAGAAGCCGTAGCAGAGCAATGCTTTTATGAATTCTATAGACAAATAGAATATAAATCATCATGGAATAATATTAAAATCATAATTGCAGATAGATTCTATGCAAGCAGTAAAATATGTTCCTGTTGTGGAGCAACAAAGAAAGATTTAAAACTTAGTGATAGAATTTATAAATGTGATAACTGCAATGCTGTAATTGACAGAGATAAGAATGCAAGTATAAATTTATATAATTATGGTAAATCAATAGCTTAGTTACATAAACAACACTATTGATATGTACCGATAAGTTAGTCGGGAATTTACGCCTTTGGAGTATCATATCAAATGTGAGTAGTAATAGTTTTTCTATTACCAAAGCAGATACGTCGAAAAAGGAATGAAACATAAGATTTTATAAATTTTTATAAGTTTTCAGTAACGGTATGCATATGTTTAATATTTTAGTAGTTGATGATGAAAAAGAAATAAGAGATGCAATTGAAATATACTTAAGAGGTGAAAATTTAAATGTATTTAAGGCTGAAGATGGATTGGAGGCTTTGGAGATTTTAGAGGAAGAAAAAATACATCTTATAATATTAGACATTATGATGCCTAAGCTGGATGGTATAAGAACATGCTTAAAAATAAGGGAAAAGCAGAATCTGCCCATAATTATGCTTTCAGCAAAGGGAGAGGATTCTGATAAAATATTAGGTTTAAATGTGGGAGCAGATGATTATATGACAAAGCCTTTTAATCATTTAGAGCTTGTGGCACGTGTTAAGTCTCAGCTTAGAAGATATGAAAAACCTTTAAATACTGAAGATAGTGAAGATATAATAAAGGTAAAGGATTTAGTAATAGACACCATAGCAAAGAAAGTAACTTTAAGAGGAGAAGAAGTTAAAGTTACAGCAACTGAGTATAAAATTCTTCATCTTCTTGCAGCAAATTTAGGAAAGGTATTTTCCATAAAGGAAATTTATGAAAGAGTATGGGAAGAGCCATTTTATAAAAGTGAGAATACAGTAACAGTTCACATTAGAAGAATACGTGAAAAAATTGAAATTAACACAAAGGAGCCAGAATATATTAAGGTGGTGTGGGGTATTGGGTACAAAATTGAAAAATAATATAAAACTATACCTTACGAATATTTATTTTATTGATGTGGCAGTTGTTTTTGTTATTACATTAATGCTGCTTTCAGAATTGGGAGATTATGTTCAAAACAGATATAACAGAGGATATCTTGATAGTTTAAAAGCAGATGAAAAGTTTTGGTTTACATTAATAATAATTTGTATATGCTTCATAGTAAAAATAGTTATTAACTTAAATGGCAGAAAAGATGTATTACCTATAAAATCAAAAATAATAAACAATGTTATTTATGTTATAAAGAATGGATTTTATTATAAGAGTACAAGAAAGATTTTAGTTGTTTCAATGACAGTATTAATAATACTTTTAATAACATATCTATATTTTCTTGCCACAGGAGGGTATCAAAATAATATATTTGTAACTTTTTTTAGAACTTATCCCTTTAAGGGAACAATATTAATAATAATAATACTTTTTTTAGGCTCAATATATAGTATAAAGAAAACATTAGACGTAATAATAGTTAATGAGCAGTTAAAAAAAGTCAATGAGGGAAATTTTGAAGAGGATATTGTTTTAGAAGGCTCAGCGTCTATAAGGGAACTGGCACACAACATAAATTTAGTAAAAGCTTTGTATAAAGAGGTTTTAGATGAAGGTGTAAAAAATGAGAAGCTAAAAACAGAGCTTATATCTAATGTATCTCATGATTTAAAAACACCTCTTACATCAATAATAAATTATGTAAATATATTAAAAAATGAAGATATTACAGAAGAAGAAAGAAAAGAATATCTCCTGATTTTAGAGAAAAAATCATTAAAATTAAAATCCTTAATTGAAGATTTATTTGAAATGTCAAAAATAAATAGTGGAAAAATAAAGTTAAATAAAGAAAAGCTTGATATAGTGGCATTAATTTATCAGGAAGTTGGTGAATTTGGAACATTATATGAAGAAAAAGGCATATCTTTTGTTGTTAACAGTGAAGAGGAAGCAATTTATATGGATTTTGATGGAAAACTTATATCCAGAGCATTGGAAAACTTAATTGTCAATGCATTGAAATATTCCATGAGCAATACACGAGTGTATATAGACATTGAAAAAAGTGTAGATTACATTACCATAGCAATAAAGAATATTGCAAATTATGAAATGGATTTTAATAATGAAGAAATTTTTGAACGATTTGCAAGAGGAGATAAATCACGAAACTCTAAGGTAGAAGGTTCTGGACTTGGATTAGCAATAACAAAAAGTATTGTTGAGCTTCATGGGGGAAAAATAAAAATAGAAAGAGAAGGAGATATGTTCAAAATATTTCTTCATTTTCCACTTTAATAATAATTATTATTAATAAAGAAAAAATATTAAAAAGCTATAAATTCTTAGAGATTAAAAGATTTATAGCTTTTTTCTATACTTTTTAGGGCTTTTATTAGGTTTACAAATACTTTTGGGTAATATACAATATGCTGTATCAAAAATAAGAAAAAAAGTTTGCAGATACAAGATATAGTGGAGGTAATATGGTTGATATAGAAAAATTATGCAAAGATGCTGTAAATATGATTTCAGATAGTGATACTGTTTATGACAGTGCAAAGCTTTATAATGCTTTAAGCAGAATCATAAAGAAAGACATGAATATAGAAGAGATTAACAGGGCTGTTATGCAGGCAGCTTTAGAACTTACAAGCAGCAAGGAGCCTGACTGGCAAGTTATTTCTGCCCATATGTTTATAGAAGACCTTTATGCACAAGTTATGAACCAGAGAAATATATCAGATAGAAAGAATCTGTATAAAAATTATTATGACTTTATTAAAGAATTAACAGAAAATAATTTATATGGAGCCTATATTTTAGAAAATTATTGTAAAGAGGACATATTAGAGCTTGAAAAGGCCATAAAACCTGAAAGAGATTTTCTATTTAACTATAGTGGAATTAATTTAGTTGCAGGCAGATATCTTGTACAGAATTATAACAGAAAAGTAGTAGAACTTCCTCAGCAGATGTTTATGGGAATAGCAATGCATCTTGCCATTCCAGAAAAGAAGGAAGACAGGGTTTACTATGCAAAAAGATTTTATGATGTTTTAAGCAGTCTTAAAGCTACAATGGCTACACCTACCATGTCTAATGCAAGAAAGCCCTTTTATCAGCTTAGTTCTTGTTTTATAGATACAGTAGATGACAGTCTTGATGGAATTTATAAATCTTTAGATAATTTTGCTAAGATATCCAAGTATGGCGGGGGAATGGGTATCTATATGGGGAAAATTCGTGCTTTAGGTTCAAGCATAAGAGGATTTAAGGGTGCTTCAGGTGGAGTTATTCCATGGATAAAACTATTTAATGATACAGCTGTTGCTGTTGACCAGCTTGGAGTAAGAAATGGTTCTGTTGCCATATGGCTTGATGCATGGCATAAAGATCTGCCAGAATTTCTTCAAATAAGAACTAATAATGGTGATGACAGAAAAAAAGCCCATGACGTGTTTCCAGGCATATGCTATCCAGACCTTTTTTGGAAACTGGCAGAAAATAATATTAATGCAGAATGGTATATGATGTGTCCTCATGAAATTAGACAAATTAAGGGATATTCTTTAGAGGATTTTTATGGACAGCAATGGGAAAATAAATATTATGAATGTGTTAATGATGACAGAATAGAAAAAAGAGTAATGAGTGTCAAGGATATAGTGAGACTTATTATTAAGAGTGCAGCAGAAACGGGAGCACCATTTGCTTTTTATAGGGATACGGCTAATGAAATGAATCCTAATAAACACAAAGGAATCATATATTCTTCAAATTTATGTACAGAAATTATGCAGAATATGAGTGCCATGAATATTGAAAAAAGTGTAACAGTTAAGAAGAATAATGGCTATGAGGTAATTGAAAAGATAGTTCCGGGAGATTTTGTAGTATGTAACCTGTCTTCCATTGTACTGGGAAATGTGGATGTATTAAATGATAAGGAGCTTGAATATGTGGTTGAAACCCAAATAAGAGCAATGGATAATGTTATAGATTTAAACTACTATTCAGTTCCCTTTGCAGAAATAACGAACAAGAAGTATAGAGCTATAGGTCTTGGAACCAGTGGATATCATCATATGCTTGTTAACAATAAAATAAACTGGATGCAGGAAAAGCATATTGAATTTGTAGATAAGGTTTATGAAAAAATAAATTATTTTGCAATAAAAGCAAGTATGAATATTGCTAAGGAAAAAGGAAGTTATGAAGTTTTTCAAGGTTCAGACTGGCATAATGGAAATTATTTTGATTTAAGAGGATATGACAATGAAAAATGGAGAAAATTAAAAGAAGAAGTTTGTATAAATGGTATGCGTAATGGATATTTAATTGCAGTAGCACCTAATGGGTCAACAGCAACAATTGCAGGTACAAGTGAAGGGGTTGATCCAATAATGGCAAGATTTTATCTTGAAGAGAAAAAAGGAAGTATAGTTCCTAAAACTGCACCAAATCTTTCAAGGGAAAATTACTGGTACTATAATTCTGCATATAATATTGATCAAACTATGTCCATAAGAGCAAATGGCGTTCGCCAGAAGCATATTGACCAGGGACAGTCATTTAATTTGTATATAACAAATGAATTTACAATGAGGCAGATAATGAATTTGTATATAGAGGCATGGAAGAGAAAAGTAAAGTCTATTTACTATGTAAGGTCAAAATCTTTAGAAGTGGAAGAATGTGAAGGCTGTTCATCATAATATATATAGTTAGGAGAATGTATTTTGAAAATTAATAAAAAGCAGTTATTTAATGAATTTGGAGACAGAGAAATAAATAAGAAGAGAGTTATTAATGGGAATACTACAAATCTGAATGATTTTAACAATATGAAATATATGTGGGTATCTGATTGGTATAGACAGGCGATGAATAATTTTTGGATACCTGAAGAAGTAAATTTATCACAGGACCTTAAGGATTATAAAAAGCTGCTTCCAGCAGAAAAAAAGGCTTATGATAAAATATTGTCTTTTCTAATATTTTTAGATTCAATACAGACAGCTAATTTAGGAAATATAAATAATTATATAACTGCAAGTGAAATAAACTTATGTATTACAATCCAAAGCTTTCAAGAAGCTGTTCATTCCCAAAGCTACAGTTATATGTTAGACAGCATATGTTCTCCAGAGGAAAGAGATGAAATCTTATATCAGTGGAAAGATGATGAAATATTATTAAATCGTAATAAATTTATAGGCGATTTATATAATGAATTTATAGAAAATCCTACTGATCATAATCTCTTAAGAACAGTAATGGCAAATTATATTCTTGAAGGCATATATTTTTATTCTGGTTTTATGTTTTTTTATAATTTAGAGAGAAATGGGAAAATGCCTGGTTCTGCCCAAGAAATAAGATATATTAACAGGGATGAAAATACTCATTTATGGCTTTTTAGGAATATAATAAAGGAACTTCAAAAGGAGCAGCCTCAATTGTTTACTGAGGAAATGAAGCAGGAACTTATGGAAATGATGAGAACTGGAGTTGAACAGGAAATTTTATGGGGACACTATGTAATTGGGGATGATATAGATGGAATAAATAAAAAAATCATTGAAGATTACATAAAATATTTAGGAAACAAAAGACTTAGGGAAATAAATTTTAATACATTGTTTAAGGGATATGATGAAAATCCTGCAAAATGGGTAGATATATTATCAAATGCCAATTCAGTAAAAACAGACTTTTTTGAAGCAAGGTCTACTGCCTATGCAAAATCAACATCTCTTATTGACGATTTGTAAATTTATGGAAGTTGTACAATTAATTGTAACAAAATAATTAATTGCATACTATTACATATAAAAACTTAAATAAGCTGTTAAAATTTATATTATATACTGTTAAATTTCACAAAAAGTATGGTATAATTATATAGATTTATACTAGAAAATTAAAGAAAATGTTAAACGTTATTATTTAACATTCTTGTATATTTAGAAAGTAAAAAACATTCAAGGAGGAGTTTCATATTATGAAAAAAGGTATTGC
>CAZPRO010000118.1:0-7577 GCA_964588775.1 uncultured Clostridium sp. | reverse complement strand
TCTGCTTTAGAACGTCCCGTGCATAAATAAACTAGATGTCCATTTTTTCTTGCCATTTTAACTGCCTTAGAAGCTGATTCTGGAACATTGCCTTCTTCATTACAAAGTGTACCATCAATATCCAAAAAGACAATTTTTTTACTATTCATAATTAAATCCTTCTTTCAATAAAAATACTATATTTTTAATATAACATGATAATAAAGAATATAGAATTAATATTTTAATACTTAGTAACAACGTTTAATTAATTAATATTTGTTACATAAAAAATCATGTTGTTTTATAACATAAGTGTTAATATTTATGAATATACATTGAATTAAGAAATAAGTTTATCAATTTAATGGAGTATAAAATGTGAATAATAGCAATTTATCAAGAAAAAAGAAAGTGTTGATTTTTGTAATATCAATACTAATACCACTTGGTGTAGGCGGGTTAGGAGTTCTTTTTATGCCTGACATGAAATCTTTGTATGGAAGTTTAACAAAACCATGGTTTGCACCACCAGCTTATATATTTCCAATAGTATGGACAATATTATATATTATGATGGGTACAGCTTCATATATGGTTTATATTAAAAAATATGAAGATGTAGATATTTCATCAGCTATATTTTCTTATGGAATGCAGCTTCTTTTAAATTTATTCTGGCCAATTATTTTTTTTGGTTTCAGACTGTATGGACTAGCTTTTATTGAATTAATAATTTTACTTGGATTTGTACTTATAACCTGTTGGAGATTTTATAAAAAAGGCGGAAAGAAACCAGCTTTATTATTGGTTCCGTATGTTCTATGGCTTACCTATGCAGGAATATTAAATTTTTTTGTGTGGATGCTTAATGAAATGTAGATAATCTCTAAAGGACATAAAACTTAATGTAGTGGTAAAACAACGAAAATGATAGACTTGCAGCTAAAATATATATTCAAGGAAATTTAGAGGCTGAAACTTTAAGCTTTGTTAATGTCCACAAACTACTTGCTCCCTCTGAGGAAAGCAATAATTCATAATATATTTTTATATTACAGTATTGTTGTGTTTAAAAATGTCTTCTGAAATCTTCAGAGTGACAAGTAGTTTTATGGACAATAACAAATCAAAAGTTTCTAACCTCAAAATTTATTGAATATATATTTCACTGCAAGTCTATCATTTTCTGGTTTTATCACAAATACAAGTTTTACTGAATATATGGAACATAATAGTATATGTTTATGCCATAAATGCCTCTTTAATAAAAATAGAATTTTATATAACAGAACATGCTAACATTTTATTATGTTTCCTAATCTATAAAAACGTATAACTTATAGATGGATAGTACACAGATAAAAGGAATAGGCAGTGAAATTTTGAAATTAAAATCCCTGCTATTTCAAAATTTTATCTGCCTGTTCCTTCTATCGTTGAGTTACCACTACATTAAGTTTTACGTCCTTTATAGAAAGTGAGAGTAGTGCTATAATATTAATTTTATAAAGAAATTAATATTATCACCAATTGATTCAGCCCAGATTTCACCACCATGAAGTTCAATTATATTCTTTGAAATAGCAAGTCCTAAACCAGAGCCTCCGGTGTCAGAATTTCGTGATTCATCGTTTCTATAAAATCTATCAAATAGTTTATCTGTTTTTTCCTTAGGAATATGTTTTCCCTTATTTCTAAAAACAATCATAGCATATCCGTTATCTTCATATATTGCTATAATAATTTCACCAGGTTTATATGAATATTTAACTGCATTTGTAAGTATATTTTCAAATACTCTTAACATTTTAAGTGAATCAATTTTTACAGAAAGTTTTTCAGTTTCAAATTTTTTATATACTGTAAGATTATTTTCATGCAGTATAGGATAAAGTTCTTCAATTAATTGAGAAAGAAATTCTGATAAATTTACTGTTGTTTTTGATAATGTAATACCTCCGTTATTTAGTTTAGTGTATTCAAATAAATCTTGAATCAATAGTTTGAGCCTTTCTGTTTTACCAAATGCTATATTTAGATATTCATTCATTTCAGTTTCATCTTTATATCGTTTATCAATAACAAGGCCTAAATATCCCATTACTGAAGTGAGAGGCGTTCTTAAATCATGTGATACATTTGTTATTAAGTCTGTCTTGGTTTTTTCAGCTAAACGTTCAGAATTCATTTTATCACCAATTTCTTTTGCCATAACATTAATGTTTGATGCAATATTTTTTATTTCATCAGTTCCTCTTTCTTTAATACGGTAATTTAAGTTACCACTAGCAATAATTTTTAATCCAGAAGCAATTTCATCTAAATATTTCATTTTTTTATTTGTTATTAATACAAAAAATAATGCAAAAACAATAAAAGTAAGAAGAAGAGCGAAAAATGAGTTAGATACATTAACAACTTCATAACTTATTTTTGGTTCAGGAGTTTCAGAGTATATTACATAAACTTGTGTATTATCAATAACAGCAGGAATAATAAAGTCCTTTTCAGTAGGTATACTGTCACAATCAGAATCTATATTGGATAAAGAATCTTTCAGTAAGCTGTATATATCAATTGAAGCTTCTTTTATATTGGAAGATTTGAAAAGAATTTTTCCGTCTAAATCAGTTATATAACACTTGGAAGTTTTGGATTTTGATTGTGTATTATTGATAAACCTGTTAATTTTATCCTCATCCTTTAAAGATAAAGAGTCAATTTCTTTTAAAGAAGAAATAACATTGTTTACATTTCTTTTTATGGAATCATAATTATATGTTATTTTAGGTTCTGTATATTCATGGGATAAAAGATTATTGGTAAAATTATAGAATACAAATGATATAAGAAAGCAGATCGCAATACAGAACATGAGTTCGAATTGTAAGGACTGCTTTATTTTATCAGAAAGCAAAGAAAAGAAATTACTATTCAATAATTTATTTTTTAAAAAATTTTTATTTTTCAATTTTGTAACCTACCCCCCAAACAGTTTTTATGAATCTAGGACTTCTTGGATTTTCCTCTGTTTTTTCACGAATTTTTCTTATATGAACCATAACAGTATTATCAGAAGCCATGAATTCTTGGTTCCAAACACTTTCATATATATTTTCAATGGAAAAAACTTTACCTCTATTTTTGGCAAGTAAGGAAAGTATATCAAATTCAGTAGGTGTTAATTTTATTGTTTTATCATTTAATAAAACTTCGTGAGTATCCATGTTTATTATCATTTCATCAATTTGTATAATATTTTCATTAGATTCTGTATTATTAGGTGTTGAAAGTGTAAAATGTGTAAAGCGTCTTAATTGTGATTTTACTCTTGCAATCAGTTCAAGAGGATTAAATGGTTTCGTTAAATAATCATCAGCACCCATATTCAATCCTAAAATCTTATCAATATCTTCACTTTTAGCAGATAACATTATTATAGGTGTTTCGCGAATTTCACGAATTTTTAAGCATGTTTCAATACCATTTAATTTTGGCATCATTACATCCAAAATAATCAAATCAACATTATTTTTTTCAAGTTCTATAAGAGCTTCTTCTCCATCTGCTGCTTGTAAAGTATTGTAGCCTTCACCTTTTAAATATATTTCAACAAGATCACGAATTTCTTTTTCATCATCAACAATTAAAATAGTCTTTTTATCCATATATATCATCTCCAAATTTTACTTTATCATAAATTAAGCTACAGATTAATAAGTTATTAATCTGTTATATAACATTTTAAATGAAATATCTTAATTTATGAAATATAAGTTCTTAAGATTTTATAAATATTAATATAAATAATGGAAACAAAAATCCATTTAATGAATAAGCTAATGGTTAGAAAGGTATTATTTTGGAGGGTTTATGCAGAATAAAAATTCAAGAAGCCTATTTGGGATAGATATTAATGAATATACACAAAATGTACAATTTAATATATTAGCCACACAAATAGACTTTTTATATTTAAGAGCATCAGGTTATGGAAGTGGAAGATTTCGTACAGATAAAAGATTTTTGGAATATGCACAAAATAGCAGAGAATATGGTATTCCAGTAGGTGCATATCATTTTGCAGTACCATCTTATGATTTAAGTACAGCAGATTCTCAATGTGATAATTTTATTAATGTATTACAAGAAGCTTTTGGAACAAAAGATTATGGTGATTTATTTCCCGTAGTTGATGTTGAAGTTCCTGTGGATAAATCAGAAATTACATCTGTTGCTTTAATTAATTGGATTGATAGATTTAGAACTAGATTTGAAATTAAAACAAGAAGAAGACTTATGTTATATACAGGTTTATTTTTTATTGAATTATATAATAATTTTTATATACAAGGACGAGGTTATCCATTAAAAAATATGCCTTTATGGTTTGCTATGTATACAAGTATTCCAACAAATCCAGAAGTTCCACCAGATATTGGAGGCTGGAAGAGATGGAGAATATGGCAGTATAGTGAAAATCAGATAGTGCGTGGGGTTGGAAATCCTGTAGATGCAAATTGGGGGCCAGATAATATAGATTTGCTTAAACAGCCTGATAATGTAAGAAATTTAACTGCACAATTGGAAAATGGAAGGATAATTGTCAATTGGTCGCCAAATGATGATAGTGATCTTTTGGGTTACAATATATTTCTAAATAATGAATGGGTTGGAACTGTTGATAAAGATGATACAAGTTTTATAATTAATAAAAATAAAATACCAAATGTGAAAAATAAAAATATTACAATAGAGGCTTTTGATTATGATGGAGAAACGTCAAAAAATAGAACTAAAGTTACAATTTAATTAAAAAACATACCATAAATATCAATGTCTATGGTATGTTTATATTAGAGAAACAAATAATTCTGACTGATATATTTTATTGAAATGGTATTAGTCAGAATGTGGTATAATGTGAATATTGATGAAGACAAGTAGCATCATAATAAATTAATTTTATATTTATTTAGGATATTGTTTGAAAGGAGAATTGGAGTGAAGAAAAGCAATAGCAGAAAATTAGATATGAACAAGCCTCAAAATAATAAAAAGAAAGCTAAAATAATTATTTTAGGTGTAACATTATCTATAATAATATTTTTATCTGCTTATGGATTAATTGCAAAGAAAGTAGTAGCTAAATGGAATGATAAAGTTTATCCAGGTATTACTATAGAAAATATAGACATTGGAGGTATGTCACGTCAAGAAGCAGAAAGTAAACTAAATGAAGGTTTAAAGGAACAGATAGAGAACAAAACAATTACAATTGATGTAGAAAATAAAGAATTTAAACTAAAGTATAGTGATATTGATCCTGTATATGATGTAAATGGAGCTGTAGAAAATGCTATCAATCATTACAAGAAAGAGAATATCTTTTCACAGTATTCAGCAATTAAAAGAGCTGAAATGCAGGAATTTCCTATAAATTTTAACTATGATGAGAAAAAATTAAAGGAATTTGAAGAGAAAGTTGTATCAGAAGTTAATTGTGAGCCTAAAAATGCAACATTAACAATTAATCAAGGTAACATAACAATTCAAAATGAAGAGGATGGAAAAACAATTAATGAAGAAAATTTAGATAAACAATTAAAGGAAGCATTAACAACCAATACTAATACAGTTATTAAGCTTGAACTTGAAAAAGAACAAGCAAAAATAAAAGCATCTGATTTATCTAAAATAAAAGGTCCTATGGGAACTTATTCAACAGGATATGGAACTTCAAGTCCAGGAAGATGTACCAATATAGAACTTGCAACTAAAAGTGTTAATGGAACTATACTTATGCCAGGAGAAACTTTTAGTTTTAATGATGTTGTAGGAGACAGATCAATTGAGAGAGGATATCAGGAAGCTGGAACTTATGTGGGGAATAAAGTTGAGCCTGGAATAGGTGGTGGAATATGCCAAGTATCATCAACTTTATACAGAGCTGTTATGAGATCTAACATAAGATCAGTTGAAAGAACAAATCATTCAATGGTAGTTGGATATATGGAACCAGGTCTTGATGCAACAGTTTCATATGGATACTTAGATTACAAATTTAAGAATACCTATGATTTTCCTATCTATATTGAAGGAATTACAGCTGGTAAAGTAATTACATATACTATTTATGGTGATCCAGCTGTATTAAATGGTAAAACATATGAAATGACAAATGAGATTGTTGAAACATACCCGCCAGAAGTTAAAGAGGTAGAAGATGCTACACTTCCAGAAGGAGAAAAAGTTAAAGAAGGCGGAGCAATGACAGGTTATAAAGTTAATTCTTATCAGATAACTTATGAAAATGGTGTTGAAGTAAATAGAGAACTTGTTGCTACAGATACATACATAAAGGTTGATTCTATTGTAAGAATTGGAACTATGAAAGATGAAACAAAGCAGCAAGAGGAAGAAGATAATGCTACACAAAATGAAGAAGAAACACCAGATGTTGGTGTTTTAATGGATGAATCACAAATATAGATAAATAATAAAGGTGGCTTTTGCCACTTTTATTATTTTGACTTAAATTGGTCTCTATAGTATAATCTTAGAATATGAATAAGGAAAAACAGATATGTTTTTAAAGAAGGTGTAACTTTTGAATTTAAATATAGTATTATATCAGCCAGAAATGCCAGCTAATACAGGTAATATAGGGCGAACATGTGTATTAACTGGAAGCAAGCTGCATTTAATAAAACCATTAGGGTTTGAAATAAATGATAAGCAGTTAAAAAGAGCAGGTTTGGATTATTGGAGTGAACTTGATTTAGAAGTGCATGAAAGCTATGATGATTTTTTGAAGAAATATGGAGACAGAACAATATATTTATCAAGTACTCATGCAAATAAACATTATGATGAAATTCAATTTAAAGAAGGAGACTTTATAATGTTTGGAAGAGAGTCCAGTGGGGTGCCTGAAGAAGTTCATAACAGGCATGTAGGCTTTAGGGTTCCAATGATAAAAACTACAACAAGAAGTTTGAATTTATCCAATACTGCTGCAATTGTTGCTTATGAAGCATTAAGACAAATTGGCTTTCCAAATATGAAATAGAGGGGAGTAGACTACATGGAAAAAATAAAAATAATTACAGATAGTACGGCGGATTTACCAAAAGAAATATGTGATAGATATGATATAGAAGTATTGCCATTATTAATAAACTTTGGTGAAGAAAGCTATTTGGATGGTGTTGAAATTACTCCAAAAGAAATATTTAACAGAATAGAGGAAGGCGGAGAATTACCTACAACAGCACAAGTTATTCCAAACAGATTTATTGAAATATATTCAAAATACATTAATGAAGGATATAAAATAATTTCTATTCATATTTCTTCAGAAATGAGTGGAACTTATCAGTCAGCATGTATAGCAAGGGATTCTCTTGAAAATAGTGATATATTTATTATAGATTCACAAAATGTTACTGCTGCTTTAGGAATACTTGTATTAAAGGCAGCAGCATTAAAGGAGAAGAATTATACAGCACAAGAAATTACACAAGAACTTGAAAGAGTCAAAGAAAAAGTTAAATGCTCTATATTTTTTGAAAAGTTAGATAATCTTGTGAGAG
>CAZPRO010000117.1:0-7584 GCA_964588775.1 uncultured Clostridium sp. | reverse complement strand
TAAATTCACCAGAAGTTAAGAAGTTTATTGAAGAAAATTATGCAGATGGATCAGTTGTTCCAGTATTTTAATTAAATAATATTATAAGAGGTTGTCACGATAATTTGTGACAGCTTCTTTTTCATATTTCAAATTAGAATCTAACAAATTAAAGTAAGAAGTAATATTAAGTTAAAAAATTGTATTTTGGAATATAATTAATAATTGTATGAAAGAATTTGATTTATATAGGATAGGTTTAATAATTAAGGGGATGTGAGAAAATGAAAGTATCAGAAGTTAATGTTAATTTAAGTGGTTCAGATATACTAAGTATAATTAATGAGTTTTTAGATATTAAAGAATTAAATATAAAAACAGTAACAATTAATAATAATCAACTATTAATTGAAGGAAATTTCAAAAAAGGTATAAGTATAAATTTTGAAGTGGTTGCTGAAATTGTTAAATGTGAAAATAATAATATATATATAAAGGTTACAAGAGCTAAATTTTTAAAAGTAGGTATATTAAGAATTATAAGAAGCTTTATATTAAAGCAGGTTATAAAAACATTTTCAAAGTATGGCATATCAAATGAAAAAGAAGTTGCAGTAATAAACATAGATACTATTTTAAAGGATATACCATATATAAACCTTAGTATAAAGGATATATGTATTATCAATGATATGATTCATGTTGAAGCTGAAAACATAGAGATATCATTAGGGGGAACATTAATAAAAAGGGTTGAGGCAGAAAAGGTTGAAAGCAAAGAAAAAATAGATTTGGATAATTTGGAGAAGGTAGAAGACAATTATTCAAAAGGACGAGAGCTTATAAAGAATAAATTACCTGAAAAGGGTCAAGAATATAGTGACTATATATTTATGCTTCCAGATATAGTTTCCCTGATATATAGATTAATAAAAGATAAACGTGTTCCATTAAAAACAAAGATTATGATTTCTGCAAGTGTTACTTATTTAGTTATACCAGGTGATATTCTGCCTGATAAAATACCCTTTATTGGAAATATAGATGATATTGGAGTTATCTTCTTTGCATTAAATAGAATAGCTAATGATGTGCCTATAAATGTTATAGTAGAAAACTGGCAGGGAAATGATGAACTTCTTATGGTTTTAAAAGGTGGATTAGATTATATTATTAACTTTACAGCAGCAAAAAATGTTGATAAGCTTTATTCTGTAATAAATGAAATATCTCAATTATAATAGATGTTTATATTAAATGAAAGGAAACTATATATGGCAAAAAAGGTTTATGCAATTCAATATGGATTTGATTCTGAAAAAAACTTAAAAATAGAAAATGTAATAGTCAATACGTGGGATGAGTGTTTAAGATATGTAAAGGGAGTTAAAGGTGCAAAGTACAAAAGCTTTGAAACCATGGATGATGCTGAACAGTATTTAAATGAAGGAAAGAGGATGCTTAAGAAAAATGACGACAATTATCCTAAAGATAGTCTTCATATTTATGTTGATGGAAGCTATAATTCGGCATCTTGTGCATATTCTTATGGACTTGTAGCTGTATGTAAAAATGTTATTGAATATATTAATGGAGGATTTCATGAAAGTAGTACTCAGAATAATATAAGACAAGTAGCAGGAGAATTAGAAGCAGCTATTAAAGGCGTTGAATATGCAGTTTCAAAAAAATATAATGAAGTTGTAATATTTCATGATTATGAAGGAATAGCTAATCATGCAACTGGTGCATGGCAGAGAAAGGAACAGTCCTCGCAGAAATATTATGAAAAAATGCAGTCATTGATGAATACTGGAATTAAAGTTATTTTTGTAAAAGTTGACAGCCATACTGGAGATTTGTTTAATGAGCTTGTAGATGAGGTGTGTAAAGAAAAGCTTGGAATAAAATCTGATAAAATTGTAGAAAAATATTTAAAAGATAAAAAAATATTTGTAAAAAGTGAAAAAATTAAAGAACAAATAGGTTCAATTGTAACTAATAATTATAATAATATTATTGTTGTTAATGATGAAGAATTAGTAATGAATGAGTCAATAATTAAAGAACGAAACATAAGTAAGGTTAAGGATAATGTGGCGAAATATAAGAAAATACAAGAAATTTATATGAAAGACAGAGAACAAGGTCAAAAACTTATTTCAAAATTATTAAATGAGGAAAAAAGTGAATTTATAGAATATTTATTAGAACAAATATCTTAATGTTTATAAAGCAGAAACTATATTATTGAAAAAAATATAATATAGTTTCTGTTTTCACATATTTTGCATGAGTAAATAAATTCAATACTGCATAATATATATCTACAATATTAAATAAAAAGGAAGTGTAATTATGGGAAAATTTATGAAAACAATTATTGTAGGTATGGCACTTGGAGCTGCAGCAGAAATGATGATTACGCCTTACTGTGATAGAAAAACTAGAAGAAAAATGAAAAGAGTTGGTCATAGGATGAGAAATATTATGGAAGATACTTATGACAATATTCATAATTTTATTGATTAACAGAAATATTAAGGAACTGTTGTTTAAGTTATAATTTATAATTATGGTATTTTCAGAAATTGTGGTGAAATGAAATAAGAAAAACACACAAGCAAATAAAAATTTATGGTTTGTGTGTTTTTTTATTGTATTACCATAATTCTTGTAATTTTATTACATCATAAATTTTCTACATTCTTATTTTTTACATTTTACCTCTTATTTATAAATTATAATTTTATGGATAAACAAATAAAAAAATATAAAATTTACTAAAAAATATATTTTTTTATGCAGTTTTTTATAAATTTATGGTATAATCGAAATGAAATTATAAGAAAATATTAAATAATTTGTTGAATAGAGAAGGAAGTAAAAAATGGAAATATTATCATTAGGAGAGAAAATAAAACGTAGGAGAAAAGAATTAAATATGACATTGAAGGATCTTGCAAAAGATAGAATTACCCCGGGTCAGATAAGTTTGGTTGAATCAGGCAGATCAAACCCTTCTGTAGATCTTTTGGAATATTTAGCAGAGTCATTAGATACAAGTGTTGAATATCTAATGGAATCTGATGAAAGTCAGGCAGAAAAAATAAGTATGTATTATGAGCAGATAGGTGAGGCCTGTATCATGCAGAAAGATTTTGAAAAAGGTCAAAAGTATATAGATAATGCATTATACTATTGTGAAAAATATAATTTGGAGTATAGAAAGGCCAAAGTATTATTTATTATGGCGAAATCGTATATGCTTCAAAAAGATTTTCCTATGGCACAAAAATTCTTTTTGTCTTCCAATGTAATATTTGTTAAAAATAATAATTATGAAGAAATAATAGATACTTTTTTAAATTTGGCACAAATAGCATTAAGCCTTGAGGCATATAATTCAGCTGAAAGTTATCTTAAACAGGCTGAAAAGGTATATATGGATAATAATGTAATAGACGATTTTCGTATAGGAGAAATTTATTATACTTTAGCAAGAACATATTTTAATACTGAAGATTTGGATTCTTCATTAAAATATTCTTATTTTGCAAAAGAAAAATTTGAGCAGATGTATAATGATGAGCAATATGCTGAAAGTTTATTTCATTTGGCTGAAGAATTAAGTAAAGAAGATGATATGTATAATGCTTTAAAATATTCTCAAAAAGCAGTGGATATGTATTCAAAAATAGAAAATAGCAAAAAACAAATCTGTATTGAAAGAACCTTAGGGAAGCTGTTTTATGAAATGGATAAGATTGATGAATCTTTCAAGCATTTTGAAAGAGCAAAAAATATAGCTTTTTATAGTTCAATAAATGAAATTACAGAGACTCTTTTAGGAATATGCCAGAATTATCTCAAAGTTAAAAATATAAAGAAATGTAGAAGTGTATTAGAAAAGGTGGAAAAATATATTAAAGGAGACGATATTGACACAATTATAAAATGTAATTTAATAAGATATACTATAGAAAATATAGAAGAAAATTTTGAAGAAGCTAAAGGAATCCTTATAGAAACTTTTGAACTTGCAAAAGTTAATAACAAAATATCAAAAGCAGCAGAACTTGCCATGAAAATTGGAAAACATTTTATAGACAGAAAACAGGACAAGCAAGCAGCTTTCTATTTAGGGGAAGGCATAAAACTTTTTGAACAATGTGAAGGAAATTAATAGTAAAAGGGGGGAATAGTAATGGAAATATTATCTACAGGAGAAAAAATAAAGAGGGCGAGAATATTTAAGGGAATTACATTAAAAGAATTATGTGGCACAAAAATCTCTATTGCTAAAATGAGTTGTATTGAGAACGGAAAAATTAAAGCTGATAGAAAGCTTTTGGAATATGTGTCTGAAAAAATAGATATAGATATAGATTATTTGGTGGAAGATATATTTGATCAATTGACAAATAATTTAGAAAATTTAAAAAAAAATGTGTCCAGAGATCCAGAGGCAGAATCTAAACTTCAAGATAATATTGAATACTCTATAAAATATGGTTATTATAATTTGGGTTTTGAATTTATGCATATTTTATTTACATATTATATTGAGCAAAACAATATGGAAAATATTCAGCTTATAGTATCTCAGTATTATGATTTATTTCAAAGAAATAACACAGAAGAAAATACAGTTATTTATTTTAAGGATATGGCACATTATGCTTCAAATAGCAATGAGTATATAGAAGCTATTTCTTATTATGGAAAACTTAGAGAGATAATATTTCAAATGAAAGAATATAGTAGAAGTGAATATTGTCTTATTGGATATAATGAAGCATTATGCTATTTAAAACTTGAAAAATATGAAGAAGCATATGGCATTTTGGGTGATATTATTGAATATGTGGAAGAAATTGAATCTTTTGAAAATAGAGGCAGAATATATCATATATATGCATGTTTATGTATTAGATTAAATAAGGAAGATATTGAATTATATAAGAAAAAAGCGGACAAGTATCAAAAACATAATCCTATTTCATCTGCTTTATCAAAAGGAGATTATGGTAAGTTCTATTTTGCAGTTAATAATGGAGAAATGGCAATAAAGGAAATAGAAGAAGGTATTGAACTATTTCCTAAAGATAATAATGAAAAGTATGTAGAATTTTTAAATTACTGTATAGGAATTTTAATAGAAAATGAAGAATATGATAAAGCATATAATATAGCAGAAGCTGGTCTAAATATGGCTATTGTTAGTGGAAATATTAGACTTATAGAAAAATCATATTATTTTAAGGGGAATATTCTTCAAAAGAAAGGACAGTATAAAGAAGCTGAAAAATATATGACTTTGTCACTTGATTCATTGTTTAAATTTGGTTCAAGACAGGAAAGAAAATCTAGATATATGGATATGGCTAAGCTTTATTATGAGCTTGGAGATACTATAGATTCTCTAAAGTATTTCAATTTAGCATTTGCTGTAGATAAAAGAATATAAAACAGAAAAAAAATATATAATATTTAAATAAGTGGTGGATTTTTTGATTACTCAACTTTCAAATGGAGTAAATTAAAAATCCACCATTTGCCTTAAGAATCTTATTAAAAATCAAAAAAATATAAGAAAGTCAAAATAAACTTTGACTTTCTTTGACCTTTGTATTATTATATACATATAATAAATAATATTTAAATTTTTATAAACAGGGAAAAATATTTTTAATTATTTAAATAATTGATTGGAGGTAACAATTATGAATATAGATAAAATGACATTGAGAGTTCAACAGGCATTAAATGATGCCAATGCAACAGCTGTTAAATATAATAATGCTCAAATAGATTTAATTCATCTTTTTTCAGCATTGGTAGAACAGGATGATGGATTGGTTCCTAACATTTTTACCAAAATGGGTATTAATGTTAAAGCATTAAAAAGTTCAGTAAATTTAGTCTTGGAGAGTTTGCCTACGGTTACAGGTGAAGGCCTTGGAAAGGTATATATAACAAGGAAAGTTGATGAAGCTTTAATAAAAGCAGAAGAAATATCCAAACAGTTTGAAGATTCATATATAAGCGTTGAACATTTAATGCTTGCAATTATGGAAGTAGATAATAATAGTGATGTTTCTAAGATTTTAAAGCAATATAATGTAACAAAGGATAGTTTCTTAAAAGTTTTATCAGAGGTAAGAGGAAGTCAGAGAGTTGAAACTCAGGATCCTGAAGGAACATATGATGCTTTAGCTAAGTATGGAACAAACTTAGTTGAGCTTGCCAAAAAGCATAAGCTTGATCCTGTAATAGGCAGAGATGAAGAAATAAGAAGAACAATAAGAATTTTATCAAGAAGAACTAAAAATAATCCTGTTCTTATTGGTGAACCTGGTGTTGGTAAAACAGCAATTGTTGAAGGATTGGCGGAAAGAATAGTACGTGGTGATGTACCTGAAGGCTTAAAAGACAAAATAATTTTTTCATTGGATATGGGAGCCCTTATTGCAGGAGCAAAATACAGAGGTGAATTTGAGGAAAGATTAAAGGCAGTTTTAAAAGAAGTATCAAGCAGCGATGGAAGAATTCTTTTATTTATTGATGAAATTCATACAATTGTAGGTGCTGGTAAAACAGATGGTGCCATGGATGCAGGAAACTTAATTAAACCACTTCTTGCAAGAGGTGAGTTACACTGCCTAGGTGCTACAACTTTTGATGAGTACAGACAATACATTGAAAAAGATAAAGCATTAGAAAGAAGATTTCAGCCAGTTATAGTTGAAGAACCAACTGTTGATGATACTATAGCAATACTTCGAGGATTAAAAGAGAGATTTGAAATACATCATGGTATAAGAATTCATGATTCAGCAATTGTAGCAGCTGCAAAACTTTCTGACAGGTACATTCAAGACAGATATATGCCAGATAAAGCTATTGATTTAATTGATGAAGCTGGAGCAATGATAAGATCAGAAATAGATTCACTTCCAACAGAGCTTGATGAAGTTAGAAGAAAAATATTTAAACTTGAAATAGAAAAAGAAGCTTTATCTAAAGAAAAGGATGAAGGTTCTAAAAAGAGACTGGAAGATGTAGTAAAAGAACTTGCACAGTTAAAAGAAAAAAACGATGAAATGACTGCAAAATATACAAAAGAAAAAGAAAATATTACTGCAATCAAAACATTAAAAAGCAAACTTGATGATGCAAGAGGAGAAATTGAAGCAGCTCAGAGAAACTTTGATTACAATAAAGTAGCTGAAATTCAATACAGTACAATTCCAAAGCTTGAAGAAGAAATTAAACAAAAGGAAGCAGAAACAAAGGAAAATTATGAAGGGGCTCTTCTTAAAGAAGAAGTAACAGAGGAAGAAATATCTCAGGTTCTTTCTAAATGGACTGGAATTCCAGTTTCAAGATTAATGGAGGGAGAAAGAGAAAAACTTTTAAGATTAGAAGATGAAATGAGTAAGAGAGTAATAGGTCAGAGTGAAGCTGTAGAATCAGTTACTAATGCCATATTGCGTGCAAGAGCTGGACTTAAAGATATTAACAGACCTATTGGTTCATTTATATTCCTTGGACCAACTGGTGTAGGTAAAACAGAACTTGCAAAAACTCTTGCAAGAAATT
>CAZPRO010000116.1:0-7902 GCA_964588775.1 uncultured Clostridium sp. | reverse complement strand
ATTTTAGCTGCAAGTCTATCATTTTCGTTGTTTTACCACACTACACTAAGTTCTATGTGTAGTAACTGATATAAGAAAAACAAGAATATTATGTAAAATAATGCTTTTCATATTAGGAAGTTTGTGATATGATAAAATAAATGAAGATAATAGTATACGGCATAATTGTTGTAAAGGTTTATTTTTGTTTTAAAATGTAATTTTTTTTATTATAAATAGTCAGAAAATAAAGAAAATTATATTTTTTCGTAAATAGCGGTATGGGAGGAATTGTATATGGCAAATAACATCAAAAAAATAGCATTGTTAACTGGAGGAGGAGATTGTCCAGGATTAAATGCTGTTATTAGAGCAGTGACACGTTCTGCAATTTTAAATTATGGGTATGAAGTTATTGGATATAAATTCGGATATAGAGGATTATATAATAACGATTTTATCAAATTAGATTTATCTACAGTTTCAGGTCTTTTACCAAGAGGTGGAACTATTTTATATAGTTCAAATAAAGATAATTTATTTGATTATACAGTGGAAGAAAATGGTGTGAAAGTTAAAAAAGACGTTTCAGATGTAGCTGTTGAAAACATGAAAAAAGAGGGCGTTGATGTTTTAGTAGTTATTGGTGGTGATGGAACTTTAACATCAGCAAGAGATTTTGCAAGAAAAGGTGTAAAAGTAATAGGAGTTCCAAAAACAATCGATAATGATTTAGGCTCAACAGATATTACTTTTGGATTTAACACATCAATAGATGTAGCAACAGAAGCATTAGATAGGCTTCACACAACAGCTGAATCTCATCATAGAATAATGATTCTAGAAGTTATGGGAAGAAATGCAGGATTCATTGCATTGGAATCAGGTATTGCTGGTTCTGCTGATGTAATATTATTACCTGAAATTCCATATGATATTAATAAAATAGTAGATAAGGTTGAAGAAAGAAAACAGCAGGGAAAATTATTTACAATAATAGTTGTAGCAGAAGGAGCTAAGCCTAAAGATGGTGAAGTTGTAGTTGCTAAAATTGTAGATGACAGCCCAGATCCAGTAAGACTTGGAGGAATAGGAAATAAGCTTGCAAGTGATCTTGAAAAGCTTATTAAAGAAAGAGAAGTAAGATGTACAGTTCTTGGTCATATTCAAAGAGGTGGTACAACTTGTACATTTGATAGAATATTATCAACAAGATATGGAGTTGCAGCAGTTGAATTAATAAAAAATGAAAAGTTTGGAAGCATGGTATGCTTAAAAGGCAATGAAATTACTTATGACAGTCTTGAAAATGTAATAGGTAATAACAAACAGGTTGATCCTAATGGAGAACTTGTTACAGTTGCAAAAAAAATAGGAATTTGTTTTGCAGATTAAAAAGTGATAAACTAATATTGATTGAAGCAGTTGGTATTAGATAAAATATACCTAAGGATAATTATGACAATTTAGAAAGTGGTGGGTCTTATGAAAGAAATAAAAAGATATTTAGAAACAAGAATTGGAACTTATGCATTTTTCTTTGAAGATTTGGAAAGTGGATATAGCTTTGGGTACAACGAAAATGTTCAGATGACTAGTGCAGGATGTATGAAACTTCCTATAGCAGTATCAGTAATCAAATATGTTGAAAAAGGAAAAGCAGATTTTCTTGATAAAATAAAAATAGAAGAAGAAGATAAGGTTTATGGAACTGGAATTCTTCATGAGTTTGATAATAGAGAATATACAATATTTGAACTTATTGTTGCAATGCTTATTCAAAGTGATAACACAGCAGCTAATAAATTAATAAGTATTGTAGGTATGGACAATATTAATGAAGACATTGAAGCTATGGGATTAAAAAACACTCATCTTAATAGAAAGACCTCAGACGAAAAGGCAGCAAGTAATGGTATAGAAAATATTACAAGTGCTTTAGATTTATCAAAGGTATGGAAACATTTATATAATGCTACATTTTTAAATGAAAAAAACAGTACAATGCTTATAGATATTCTTCAAAGACAACAAATGAAGAATAAACTTGCACTTTACATTCCAGATGATTTGAAATTTGAAATTTCAAGTAAGACTGGAGATAAATCAGGAGTTGAAAATGATACAGCTTTAATGCATTTAGCTAAAGGAAACTTTACATTTACTGTTTTATCAATGGGAATTCCAAATAGTGTTTATGGAACTGTAACATTAGCAAAATGCGGAAAAATGATGTGGGATAATGTAATAAATAATTTCTAAAATTAATATAATAATTACTTTAAGAGTTAAATGGCTGAATATTGAAAAATAATATTTGGTCATTTTTCTTTTTATTATTTAGTGGAAATTTTAAACTAATATGAAACTTGATTTTATTGATGCTGGGTTAAGAACACTGATAGTTCCAATTGCAGATTTCAATAAAGAAATTACTGTTTTTCCAAATGAAATTTTTTTAAAGAAATTCTGTATAGACAATAATATTGATATTATTTTAATTTTCAGTAAGAAAACAAGTAAAGCAGAATATAAGGCACATACAAGAATATTTGCTCCTAAATTTGGTTACCTTGAAGATCCTGCTACTGGTTCTGGAAATAGTGCTTTTGCAAACTATCTTTTAAAAAATAATTTATGGAAAGGCAACCCCATTGCAGTTGAGCAGGGCGGAGAAAATATATCATTTAATACAGTTAAATTAAAGATGAATGGTGACGATGTGCTATTTGGTGGAAGTGCAACAGTACGTATTGAAGGGATAGCTTTAAGTGCTGATGTTTCATGTGCAAATTTTTTAAACCTGTGAATCAAGTAGCCTATTCATGCTTTTTTGCCGTTTTCATGCTCAAGGTTCGCTACAAATTCTGATTTATATAAATACTAAAGGATAGAACAAATTTTAGTACAACAGTCTCTCTATAATGATAGATAATCTACTATAAATAATATATTGACATACCATATAATTAGTGTTATTCTTACACAAAGAATGGTTTTTGAACAATATATACAAAATAAAATTGCCTTTAATTTGATACAGAGATATCAATAAGGAAGTAAAATAATTTAAAAGTCCTAGAGTTATTATGCCTTCCTTTAAATTAAGGAAGTTTTTTATTATATATAAGTAGATTTAAAGTTTTAATAAATACCTTTAAAATAACACAGAGAGGTTACAAAGGAGTGGTAAAAATGACAAAAGAAATTAGACATTTAATAGAGCCAAGAGATTTTACAGTAGAAGAGCTTGATGATTTATTTGCATTGGCAGGCAGAATAATGAAAAATCCTGAAAGGTATGCACACATTTGTGATGGCAAAATATTAGGAACATTATTTTATGAACCAAGTACAAGAACAAGATTAAGTTTTGAAGCTGCAATGATGAAGCTTGGAGGAAAGATATTGGGATTTTCTGAGCCTAATTCTACTTCAATTGCAAAAGGTGAAACTTTAGCAGACACTATAAGAATGGTTTCAATATATAGTGATATTATTACAATGAGACATCCTAAAGAAGGAGCAGCAAAGGTTGCAAGTCTTTATTCAAGTGTTCCCATAATAAATGCTGGAGATGGTGGTCATCAGCATCCAACTCAGACATTAGCAGACCTTTTAACAATAGCAAGTCTTAAAAATGGATTAAATAATCACACTATAGGAGTATGTGGTGATTTAAAATTTGGCAGAACTGTACATTCCTTAATTAAAGCAATGTCAAGATATAAAAACAATAAATTTGTGCTTATATCACCTAAAGAACTTGCAATTCCTCAATATATACGTGAAGAAGTACTTATAAAAAATAATATAGAATACATGGAAGTTGAAAAAATAGAAGATGTTATAGGAGAGCTTGATATTCTTTATATGACAAGAATACAAAAGGAGCGTTTCTTTAATGAAGAAGAATACTTAAGACTTAAAGACAGCTATATTTTAGATAAAGAAAAAATGAGTCATGCAAAAGATGACATGATAGTAATGCACCCACTTCCAAGGGTTAACGAAATAGCTTGTGAAGTTGACAGCGACAAACGAGCAGCATATTTTAAACAGGCTGAATACGGAATGTATGGGCGAATGGCTCTTATGATTAAACTATTAGGATTAGAGGTGGAGTAGGATGTTGGAAATAACAAGCATTAAAAATGGTATTGTTATTGACCATATAGAAGCAGGACTTGGAGTAAAAATATTTAATTATCTTAAATTAGATAAAAATGATTATAGTGTTGCTTTAATAATAAATGCAGATAGTAAAAAGTATGGAAAAAAAGATATTATAAAAATTGAAAACTGCAGAGATTTAGATTATGAAGTATTAGGAATGCTTTCACCAACTATAACTATATGTGAAGTTGAAAATGAGAAAATGGTTAAAAAGATAAAACCTGTTCTTCCAAGGAAGGTAAATAATATTATTAAATGCAAAAATCCAAGTTGTATTACAGGAGTAGAAGATTATGTACCACATTCATTTATTCTTGTAGATAGAGAAACAGCCCGTTATAGATGTGAATATTGTGACTGTATTACAAAGCTTTCTGAAAATTAGGATTAAAGGAGTAGTACATATATGAATTTATTAATAAAAAATGCACATTTTGTTGATGCATTTCAGGAATTTTATGGAGATATTTATATAGAAAATGGAATAATAAATCAGATTGGAAAAGAAATAAACAAAGATAATGTAGAAGTACTTCAATGCAGTGGGAAAACAGTAATGCCTTCATTTATAGATACACATACTCACTTCAGAGATCCTGGACTTACACATAAAGAAGATATAGAAACAGGTTCCAAAGCAGCACTTAGAGGAGGATACACAGGTGTATGCACTATGGCCAACACAAAGCCAATAGTAAGTGATAAAGAAACCCTTCAATATGTAAGAAATACATCTAAAAATTTAAATTTAATAGATGTTCACCAATGTGTATCTGTTACAAAGGATTTTGATGGAAACACATTAAGTCATTTAGAAGCATTTGAAGATGATAAAGAGCTAAAGGCAATTTCAGATGATGGTAAAGGAATTTCAGATTCTAATGTAATGCTTGAAGCTATGAAAATTGCAAAGAAAAATAACTGGATTATAATGTCTCATGCAGAAAGTCCAGAATTTTCAAAGGTTGATATGAGAATTGCAGAAAATATGATGACATTAAGAGATTTGGAACTTGCAAAAATAAGTGGTGCACATCTTCATATGTGTCATGTAAGTACTAAGGAATGTGTAAAGGCAATTATAGATGCAAAACTTAGTGGTGCAAAAGTAACCATGGAAATTACTCCGCATCATATAGGACTTACAAGAGATATAAATGATTACAGAGTTAATCCTCCAATAAGAGACAAAGAAGATGTTGAAGCAATTATTGAAGCAATAAAACTTGGAATGGTTGATACAATAGGAACAGATCATGCTCCACACACAGCAGAAGATAAGAAAGCTGGTTCACCTGGAATGGTAGGACTTGAAACAGCATTTTCTATATGCTATACAAAGCTTGTAAAAGAAAATGGAATAAGTCTTAATACTTTAAGCAGACTTATGTCTTACAATGGAGCAAAGCTTCTTGGTATGAACAAAGGATGCTTAAGTGTAGGAACTGAAGGAGATCTTGTTATATTAGACTTAGATAAAGAAATAACAATTGACAGCAGTAAATTTGCTTCAAAGGGAAAAAATACTCCATTTGAAGGAATGAAGTTCTTTGGAGAAGTTGTAGCTACTATTAAAGGTGGGAAAATATTTAATAATTAAGTAAGGAGAGAAATGTGGTTATGAATATAATTGATAAGTTATATAAAAGAGTTGAAGAAAGAGGAGTTGTGTGTGTAGGTCTTGATACTTCAATTGATTATGTACCAGAATCTTTAAAGAATGGAAGAAGTGCAGGGGAAGCTGTATTTGAATTTAATAAAGCAGTAATAGATGCAACAAGAGATGCATCTGCATGTTATAAAGTACAAATTGCTTACTATGAAGCACTAGGTATTGAAGGACTTACAGCTTATAAAAAGACTTTAGAATATTTAAGAGAAAAAGACGAAATCATAATCGCAGATATAAAAAGAGGAGACATTGCAGCAACAGCAAAAATGTATGCAAAGGCTCATTTTGAAGGCGACTTTGAAGCAGACTTTATAACCTTAAGCCCATATATGGGAATGGACAGTATAGATCCATATATGCCTTACTTTGAAACTGGAAAAAAGGGTGCATTTGTACTTATAAGAACTTCCAATCCGGGAGCAGAAGACATTGAATGTCTTGATACAACAAACAACAAAAAAGTATTTGAAGAGGTTGCTGATAAGCTTACAGAAAAAACTAAAAATACAATTGGTCAATGTGGATATTCTGTAGTTGGCGGAGTAATGGGATGTACTCATGTGGAAGAAGGAAAGAAAATAAGAGCAGATTATAATAAAATGTTCTTTTTAATTCCAGGGTATGGTGCTCAGGGTGGAACAGCAGAAGATGTTGCTCTTTACTTAAAAGATGGAAATGGCGGAGTTGTTAATTCGTCAAGAGGAATACTTCTTGCTTACAAAAAAGCAGGAAAAAGTGCAGAAGAATTTGCAGAATGTGCAAAAGAGGAAGCAATAAAAATGAGAGATGCAATAAGAGCAGCAGTTAATAAATAATGTGTTAGTATAATATAAAGAAAGTTTTATTGTAAAAATAAAAAGCTGTAAAGCTTGTTAATATTAATTGTCAATTGTGAATTGTCAATTATACATTATAAAGATAAAGGGTGGATTTTATGCCAATTACATATAGAGATGCAAAAATAATATCTAATGAAGAAATAAGCAGTGGAATATTTAAGATGGTAGTGGAAGATGACAG
Organism: uncultured Clostridium sp.; assembly: GCA_964588775.1. GTDB lineage: Bacteria > Bacillota > Clostridia > Clostridiales > Clostridiaceae > Clostridium. Next base: position 1,055 of record CAZPRO010000116.1, on the reverse strand, counting down.
TAATATAAAAGCTGGACAGTTTTATATGCTTAAATATAAGGGTTCCAATACATTACTTCCAAGACCTATAAGTATATGTGAAAAGAATGGAAATACTTTAACTTTTCTTTATGCAGTAGTTGGAAAAGGAACAAAGGAATTTACAGGTCTTAAAGAAAATGATGAAATAAGTCTTACTGGTCCCCTGGGAAATGGATTTGATTTAAGTCAGGATTATGGAAAAACAGCACTTGTATCAGGGGGAATAGGAACTGCACCTATGCTTGAACTTGCAAAACAGTTAAGAGCTAAAAATAAGGATGAAGTTATTGATTTATATGCAGGCTTTAGAGATGAAGTGTTTTTATTAGATGATTTTAAAGATTATGTTAATAGTGTTAATGTTACAACTAACACAGGAAAACATGGGCACAAAGGTTTTGTAACAGAAATATTAAAGCCAGAAGAATACGATACTGTTTTATGCTGTGGCCCTGAAGTTATGATGAAGGCTGTAATTGAAATGTGCAGAGCTAAAAATGTTAAAATATATGTATCTATGGAAAAACATATGGCATGCGGAGTAGGAGCATGTTTAGTATGTACATGTAAGACAAAAGATGGAAACAAGAGAACCTGCAAAGATGGTCCTGTATTTGATGGATACTATGTAGAATTATAAGGGATGGTGTTATTATGTTAAAGGTAAATATTAATGGAGTAGAATTTAAAAACCCTGTAATTGCAGCATCAGGTACATTTGGATTCGGGGCTGAATACAATAATTTTTATAATGTAGGAATTTTAGGAGGAATATCATCAAAAGGTCTTACAATTAATCCAAAGGAAGGAAATGATGGACTTAGAGTTTTTGAAACTCCAAGTGGAATGATGAATTCAGTTGGGTTAAATAATCCTGGAGTAGATGCATTTATAAAAGATGAGCTGCCAAGAATGAAGAAACTTGGAACTAACATTTTAGCCAATGTTGGGGGCGGATGTATTGAAGACTATGAAAAGGCTATAGAAAAAATAGATAAAACAGATGTTGATATTATTGAACTTAATATATCATG
>CAZPRO010000115.1:0-7929 GCA_964588775.1 uncultured Clostridium sp. | reverse complement strand
GTTTTATCTTGCTTTCAGCGTCGAAAAATCATATAAATTCCTATACAATAAAAAATTACCAGATATAATATAGTTCTTATATTCAGAACATCATTAAATCTGGTAATCTTTTTATATGAAAATTTAACTCTAATTATAAACTTGGCACAGATTAATCACCATAGGAAAATCACTTATGAGCTTATTTTTATACCAATGCTCCTGTTGAGTCAAGTCTATATCCATCTACTACAGTATCAGTAAGCATAGCTCCACTATTATCTAAGTAATACCACTTTCCATCAGTATCATTGAACCAGCCTGTTTTCATTGCTCCATCTTCTTGCAAGTAATACCACTTTCCATCAACATCCTTGAACCAGCCTGTCTTCATTGCTCCATCTGCCTGCAAGTAATACCACTTTCCATCAGTATCATTGAACCAGCCTGTCTTCATTGCTCCATCTGCTTGTAAATAATACCATTTTTCATCAATATCCTTTAACCAGCCTGTTTTCATTGCTCCATCTGCCTGCAAGTAATACCACTTTCCATCAGTATCCTTTAACCAGCCTGTCTTTATTGCTCCATCTGCTTGTAAATAATACCATTTTCCATCAGCATCTTTGGACCAGCCTGTTTTCTCAACGCCATTTTTATTTTCTTCTGTATCAGTATTATCATTCTTATCAGAATCTGATGAAGAATCATTGTCACTGCTTGATGAACTACCTGATGAACCACTTGATGAACCACCTGATGAACTGCTTGATGAACCACCTGATGAACCACCTGATGAACCAATTGTTGTATCTGCTTCTGTATAATCACCTATTCTATCAGCAAATAATACATTCTTATCATTATAAAAATCTATAAGGTTATTTATCAATTCATGACCTGTTGTTTCATCTGCCATATAAGGTGCATAGTAATTATCTGTATTATTAAAGTTAGACCAGGTCATTAAATAAGACATATCAGATTCTTTAAGAATTTCAGATACATGTGTATACCATTGTAAATCAGGAGTACTATTTAAAGGCATTCCACCTCCATTTTTTCTCATTCCTGTTTCAGATACAGCTGATAATTTTCCTCTCTTCTTAGCAATTCCATCAACTATTTCTACTGTTTCTTTTAAAGTATTCATCCATTGATCATCTTTAGGATCTAATGGATCATCATGATACATATCAAATGCAAGAAGATCTATATATTCATCTCCTGGATAACGTGATAAATAATCTTTTTCATCTTCAAATGGTCCATTTGGTGAATATGCATATAAGAAGTTATGAACTCCTTTTTCATCTTTTAAATAATGAACAGTATATGCAAAGGCATTCTTAAATGATTGAGCATCACAGAATGGTGCACCCCACCAGAACCAGCTTCCGTTATTTTCATGGAATGGTCTGTATATTACAGGAATTAAATCTCCATTTTCATCTTTCATTTCATTGGCATATTCTGCAACAAGATCCAAATATCCTGTATATACTTCATTTAAATCCCCGCCCGGAAGGATTCTGTCAACTATATTTCCATCTGTAACATTTGGAGAATATCCAGAATAATCATATTTTCCATTTGAATCTTTGCCTTTTTCTAATACTTCTTGAAAGTTAGGCATATGTTGTGATAGTGTTGTTATTGCTCCTTCTTTATATGCATCCTTTCCAATTTGGGCAGCTTTTTGAACCAAAGTCAATCCTGATGCTTTTTCCTCATCAGTCAATTCTAATTCATGACCTGTTAAAGAAAGTACATCCATACCAGTAACACCTGCAATTGAACCAGTAATGTCCTTAGTATCAGAATTGCTTCCTCCATTACGATACATTGCCTTCCAATGTGTATCATTTTGATGTCCGTATATAATCTTTCCTGATCTTCCTATCCCATATAAATAAGCAAATAAATCTGCTGTAGCTTCTGTAGCTTCTGAATCTGCTAATTTAACTGTCTTTGGCATATACTCTGCAATTTCACCTACAGTTACTTTATCTTGTCTTACAGGAACTGATGTCTTTTTAGTATATTGACTTTTTGATTCATCTTGTCCAAATTTTATATTATCAATATATAGACTTCCTTTATAGTCTGTATTTACTCCAACTATTCCTAATGTGATATTATTAGCATTGATGTCTTTATTATTAAATTTTAGTGTTACATTGACTTTCCTTAATCCATTACCAATGTCTTCTGCATTATTTAAATCTATATCTCCATCAACTGATAAATCATTTGTAACAAACAATTTTGCTTTAAATCCGCCATTTATATAGTTGTCTGAATTAAAAATAAAATCAAATGTTAATTGACTATAATCTTTGAAATTTTTTTCTTCTTCAAGTGCATTATGTATCTTAAACTCACTCCACGATGCATCTGAATCCCCTGAATAATCAACTCCAAGTTTTAATGCTTGTAATTCATCATTATATCCAACTTCTTGTGTACCATTGTAAGCCCAGCTTCCTTCATATGCCCATCCTTCTTCATTAGAATCAAAAGTCCATTCTAATATTTCTACTGCTGCGCCTGTAGTTTCTTCTGTTTGTGGCACTAGACCTTTAGCAGCTTTATCTTTTGAATATACTTTAAATTCTACTACTGAATCTGTAGTTGTTTCTGTGTCTGCTGCTGTTTTTGTATCTTGACCTTTACCCTCTGCTTCAATAGCCTTTACTAATCCAAGGTTGCTTAAACTGCTTGTACCAGATACTATCGTAGTTACTGCTATTATTTGAAGTACTCTTTTTTTATTCATAATTTACCCCCTGTTAAATTTTATAATTGCTCATATCACTAAATTCTAATTTATTTAGTGCAACACCTCCTATTTTTATAACAATTTTTTACATTTATTATATAATTTTTTAAATATATCCATATTTTAAAACTTATTAATATTATTTTATAATATTTTGACAATACCTGTCTATAAAAATGTCTCCAACATCATTCTTTTTGCATCGAATGTTGCTTTTTCAATATTTTGTAATCATGTAAATTAGAATTTGTCGGGAAACTTGAGCGTGAAAACAGCAGAAAATATGAACAGACTACTTGATTTAAAGGCTTAAAAAAATTTGCACATGTAAATCAATAGCCAGTTCACATTTTCTGCATTTTCTGCATCAAGGTTCTTTACTAAATTATTATAAATTGGAGATAAAGTTCATCTGCCAATACAAATGTTTATTAAAAGTATTAGTTATTAATTCTTTGGTTTTAGTATTTTATAATCCGTACAACCCATTTATAATTATGTATATAGTAAATCCAGTTATGTGATAAAACTAGAAAAGAAGAGACATGCAATGAAATTTAAATTCTATAAAGCTTAAAGCTAGGAAAACTTAATTTTGAAGCGTTGAGCAAATACACTTGTCCATACTGAGTGTTATTACAATATTTTGAAATATCTCTAACTATTAAATTTCAAAATACTCTGATTATTAACTGTACCAGTATGGAGCAAGTGTTTTGCCAATGCTTCAAAATTTTTAGTTTTCCAGCTTTAAGCGACCTTAGAATTTAAATTTTAGTTGCATGTCTCTTCTTTTTGGTGATTTACCATTAACCTACAAATTCTGATTTACATAATAGTTCAAAACTTATACTAAAATCATCATTTTATCCATTTACGATTCATTACTGGGTTTCCATGTCCAAAATATATTTTTTTCTTCCCTAGCTTTTCTATTTTTTGTACGCTTAAAAGCATTTGTTCTCTATTTTCATATAATAATGTAATAGATGGAGTAAACATATTCATCAATGCATCACCAACAATTAAATCGTTGTCTCCAACTTGAATTCCAATAGAACCTTCTGTATGCCCTGGCAGAGCAATTACTTTTGCATCAATTCCATATTCCAACAAGCTGTCACCATCCTTTAAAAATACATTTGTATCATTTGCAGGCATCTAAAATAGCTTTAGCATGACTTTTTCTTCCTGTATCCACTAAAATAAACTTATGATTTTCTGTAATCAGATAACAATTTGACCCGCCACCATTTATTTGTGTTATTACAGCCATCTATCATTCAACCACCTTTCATATGTATATTTAACATTTACTAATCTAATAATTACAAATACTAAACAATTTTATTTTTTTATAATTATATTTTTCTATAGAATAATCAAACATTTTGCCATTACTCAAATAAATAAAATTTTCCATACCTAAATATGGTTCATTTTCTTCTAAGTTTAGCATTTCTGCCTCTTCTTTATTTAATTTATTTGATATTATTACTCCATTGGAAAATCCAATATTTAGTTTTAAATCTTCCTGTATGTATTTAAAAATAGATCTACTGCATATTTCCTTATTCAAATAGAGTATAATTTCTTTGTTAAAATATGACTCTTCTATTTGTATTGGTTCATTATTTAAATATCTTAAACGTTTTACATAATAAACTTCTGCATTTAGTTCACAATTCAATTTCTTTGCTATATTTTCATCAGCATTAATTATGAATAAATCTAAAACTTTGCATTTAGTTTTATTATGAGTAAAGTTAGTGAAAAGTCCATTCATACTTTCTATATCTGGAAATCCATTATCACCAAATTCTCTTAAAAATACTCCACTTCCATGAACTTTATATACAAAGCCATTCTTAACTAAAAGATCTACTGCATTTCTAATTGTATTCTTACTCACTTTGTATATTTTTATCAATTCATCTTCCGTAGGCAGTTTCTTACTTTTATTATACTTTCCTTCAATTATATTCCTTCTCAAATTTGATGCTACAATTTCATACTTTGATGGCATTTTCTTTACTCCTTACTTATATATTATATGAAAATTATATTTTAAAAAAAGCTGTGTCACACAAATAGTTGATAAATAAGATTTTTTGTATAAGAGTCTTGAAGTTCTCCTACAAACTGAAATTTGTTTCTATAAATTAAATTTTTTCTCCATTACATAGTTCATCAAAGAAATTCCATTCCTAATAACTTGTTGTCCTTTAATTACTTTATATCCTCTTTGTTCAAAGAATGTTTTAGCAGTAATGGAAGCATGTGTTATTATTTTATTTGCATTAGCCTGTTGTTCCAATTCATTGCAGATAGCAGAAGCAATAACTTGTCTTTGATAATCTTTATGGACATACAATCTGTCAAGATATCCCGTTTTATCAATATCTCCAAAACCTACAATAATCTCATTTTTGATAGCAACTATTGTAATATGTTCTAAAAAAGATTTGTCCCATTCATCCAAGTTCACATTACCAGCTGCCCATACATCTAATTGTTCTTTTGTATAGTCTTTTGCATTTACATTATGAACTGTTTGATAAAATAATTCTGCTAAAAATTCACAATCAGAAGTATTATACCTTCTAAGAAACATACTACATTACCTCACCAATTTTGGATTTATATAATTCTTATGCAACCAGCAAAACTGCTGGTCTGTTTGATAAATATATGCATTTATTGGTAAAAATTAACTGTATATTGTGACATAGCCTTTAAAAATATCCTTCAAATACACTTCCGTTTATAACAGGCAAAATACTCAAAGTTAATGCTTCATACCCTGGTATATAAGTACGTATGGCTTTTTTTATCATTTTAACCCCTTCTTTATCATCAATAGCAGATTGAAAAAACATTCTCATTCCTTCAATTTTATCCAATTTAAAAATGTTTTTGTTGTTTTTCTTCATATTCTCAACAACCTTAATAATATCTTCTTGTCTCCATACACAATTTACTAAAATCATAATTGTCATCCCCTTATAATAAATTCATTCCTATGAATTTATTATATGCCTATGACATCATCTTGTAAATAAATTTTTATTCTATTATAGTGAAAAAATACAATTTATTACTATTCTCTCCTCATATAGAGAGGCTGTCACACTAATTATTTAGTGCAACAGCCTCATTTTTCAAAATTAATCATTAATACCGCACAATTCTTCGCTTGTAGCAATACCATTATTTATTGCTATACTTCTTAAAGCAAAATATAATTGTGCTTTAGTACTATCCATATATGGACTTACATAAAAAATAGAAAGAATACCACATGTGAAACATGATAAAATCCACCATCCTATAAATGACAAATCCAATACAAAAGCATCCCATTTCTGTCCATTCATAGTCTGCTTACTAATTTCAAAAGCTCTATTACGACTAATCTGAGGATTCTCTGCTATTATATAATCCACCATATAATATGAATATGATTTAACAATACCTGGTATTATTAAAAGCAAACTCCATAATGCAATATATATATGTTTTAAAAGAATTGTAATCAAAGTGTTAATATATCTGCCTTTCTGAAAAGCAAAAATAATGCACTTTATTGGAGCTTTTTTTATTTGATTTTCAATATAAAAGCGATGTCCACCAACTGCCAAAATATTAAAAACAAATATCTTTAATACAAGTCCTACAACCACAGCAACACAAACAACACCAATAATAATTGCAATTATTGCTGCTGTTTGAACATCACTAAGACTACTTGAAAATTCATTTGATGAAGAAGAATTTGAATTAGAAGCTGCATTGAATCCTCCACCTGCACTTCCTGTACATATTAACAGAATAAATGATATCAGCACACATGGCCAGTAATTCATCTTAAATGTTGCTTTTGCTTTACTCTTTAATTCAGACCTAACCCACACTATTAATTCCCCCTTAAATTAAAACTTTTTATTTAATCTTTGCGTGACAATTACTTTTTGCTTTTTTACTTTGCTCTTAATTTTTGAAATAATATTAGCAAAAATAATTATTTATATTAATTGTAAAAACTTATTATAAAGAAAAAAGCCAAAATTTAATTAACATAAATTTTGACTCCCTCTGGCTACCGTGGTAAGACTCGAACTTACAACATGCAGTTCCAGAGACTGCCGTTCTGCCATTGAACTACACGGTATCAACAAAAAATATTATAAACGAAGCTAAATAAAAATGCAACACTTAATTAATATTTTTTATATTTAATGTTAAAATAAATATAAATATAAAATTTATGAATGGGAAGTGATATTGTGGATAGATTAGAAATGGTTCGAGAAAATGTTGATAAAATATTAAATAATATGACCAACTTAAAGAAAAAACGAAATGGCTTTATTCATTTATATGGTGTTTGTACTTTTTGTACAATCTTAGCCAGAAAGCGTAATCTTAATGTTGAAATTGCTTCCATATGCGGCATGCTTCATGATATTCATAAATATCTTACACTAAATAGTGAAGAACACGCTGCCTTAGGTTCAATAGATGCACGGAAAATATTAAATGAATTAAAATGCTTCAATAATGAAGAAATAGATTTAATATGTACTGCTATATACCATCACAGTGATAAAAATGCTTTTCATGGTCCTTATGAAGAATTATTGAAGGATGCAGATGTACTGCAGCATTATCTTTATAATACTTCTCATTCTATACAAAGCAATGAAACTACTCGTTTATATGCACTGCTGAAAGAGTTAAAAATATAATCAAGAATAAATTTCCTTAATTAATATGCAAATTATGAGGAATACTAATTTTAGTATCAATTTTAAGGAGATGATTTATATGCAGAATAACAATAAAAGAGATTATTCTAAAGAAAATGCATTAAGAAACAGTTCAAAAACTCAAAATATAATAAGCAAAAACAGATTTACCAATACTATCCAAGAACCTGCTCTTAATGAAAGCGGATTGGAAGCCAAAAAAAGAGGTTTCTAACTTAATAAATATTTATGAAACCTGTACATAAAAAGAACCTATAGAATAAAAGTTAAAATTAACATTTTATATTTTATGCTCTATAGGTTTTCTATTTTTGATAAATGCTTTATATTACTTTTTTTATTTCTTACATCATTTCTTCTAATGTTTTTCTTATTGCTTTTATAAAATCAAATGTATTT
>CAZPRO010000114.1:0-7934 GCA_964588775.1 uncultured Clostridium sp. | reverse complement strand
TGTTTTTTAAATGATAATGGAGTTTTTTTATGTACTTTTTTAAACATATTTATAAAATTGCTGCTATGATTATAACCGACAGTTTTTGCAATTTCATCAATACTTAATTCTGTTGTGGAAAGTAAATTTTCAGCAGCAGACATTCTTATTGAAGTAGTATATTCATTAATTGACATATGATATTTTAATTTAAAGCCTGCCTTTAATTTCTGTTCGTTTAAAAATACTCTTTTGCTTAAATTACTTATTGTAGGAGGATTAAAAGCTTCTGCAGTTAAAATGTCATAAGCTTTTTGAAGAGCCTTAACATCTGAGTATGTTAAGGCAATTTTTCTATCTTTTCCTATTTTGATTTCACCATAATTAATCTGATTTGTAAAAGCATTAGAATCTTCTGAATTTATTTCATTATGAATAAGAGCAATACATTCAAGAATTTTACTTTCAAGATATAGTGAAGTAAGCACATCTGCTTCTGCCATACTTCTTAATTTATTTATTATTGATGATATTGGCAGGGGAAGATAATGATAAGTATAGTTGGCTGTAAATTTTTCCAGGTCTAATACTTCTGGAAATACAGGTTTTAATACTTCATCAAAATAGCTTTTATAAATTGTTATTTCTGCTCCGTGAAGATGTGAATCTTTGTGCCATACCTGACGTCCTTTAATGTTTTTTTCAACAACAAAAAATGATGAAGGAGTAAAGGATGAAACACTGCTGTTTTCAATTTCAAACAGAGTTTTTCCCTCATAAACGGTTCCAAATCTTATTAACTCTTCCTTATGATCAAAATTTATTGAAAAATCCTTTGGTATTGTATAATCGCCTATTCTAAAATCATAATATTTATATCTAGAATATTTTTTTAGATATCCTAATTCTGTTTTCTTTTCATTTCTATAAATTATCCCGTTTTCACTTTTATAAGGCAAAAATGAAATTTTATTTAAAAATATATTATGAAATTCTTCTGGTGTTTTTGAGTACATTTTGCATCCTGCTTTCTTTATGTATGAATTATATAAATTTATAAGGACAAAATAACTATATGTTATAACGATTAAATTCTCAAAAATTATTATATGAGATGACAAAATTATTAAAAATGGTGTAGATATTGCAATGATAACTAATATCATTTAGAATCTTAACATGTTAAATTAAATAATAAAATATAAATATAGATTTTATATTGGAGGTAACAAATGAAAAAGAGATTTTTAAAAATACTTGCAGTTTCATGTATGTCAATTTTTATGCTTGCAGGATGTGGCAGCAGCAGTACAGAAAATAGTGCTGATTCAGCAAAAACCGTAACAATTACGGATGTAAAGGGTAATGTTGAAATACCACAAAATCCACAAAGAATAGTGGATTTAAGTGGCAACAGTGATATTTTATCAATACTGGGCTATAAAGTTGTAGGAACTGCAAACAGTGATGCTTATGATTATACAAAATTCCCATCATATTTGGAAGATACTCTTAAGGGTGCAGAAATTTTAGGCTACAGTATGCAGGATACAATGGATATTGAAGCAGTTATGAATTTAAATCCTGACCTTATTATTATTTCAACAGTTCAGGAAAAAATGTATGATTCTTTAAGTGAAATTGCACCGACAGTTATGATTCAGCTTGAAGCTTTAAACTGGAAGGAAGATTTAAAGTCCTTTGCAGATGTGTTCAATAAACAAAGTGAAGCAGATGCATGGCTTAAAAATTATGAAGAAAAAGCTTTAAAAGCAGGTGAAAAAATCAAATCAGAATATGGTGAAGATACAACTTATCTTTCATTCCTTGCAAGCGGCGGCCAGTTCTTTATATTTAACGGAGCAGGATTTGGAAGTGTGTTATATGATGACATGGGCATTGCAAAACCACAGGGAATGCCAGAGCAGAGCGACATAAGTCTTCCCGTTGTTACTTATGAAGGTCTTGCTTCAATTAAAGCTGATTACATTTTCCTAATTGCAACAGATGAAGATTTAAAGGAATTACAGTCTAACAGTATCTGGAATAGTCTTCCTGCAGTAAAAGAAAATAAGGTTGCAGTATTAAGTGCATCACCATACTTTAATCAGGGATACAGCCCAATTGGAAGAGAATTATTAATAGATGAAATAGGTGAAATGTTAAATGGAACAAAGTAATAAATGCACAGGTATATTTTTAATATGCGGTTTATTGCTTTTAAGTATAGGAATGGTTCTGGCGATACGTTTAGGATCCGTTCCTATTACTTTTTCTCACATCAAAAACAGCATATTTAATTATAATGGAACTTTAGAACACATGCTTATAAGAGATGTAAGACTTCCAAGAGCGCTATGTGTATTATTTACAGGTGGAATTTTAGGAGTCAGCGGAGCCATGATGCAGGGAGTTACAAGAAATCCTATTGCAGAGCCTTCAATACTTGGCGTAAGTCAGGGAGCAACCCTTATAATTGCAGTATTCTACAGTCTTGGAATAGGGGTAACAACTAAAAATATAATGGCGGCTTCATTTATTGGAGCACTTATAAGCGGACTTATAGTTCTGATTTTTATTTCCAAAAAGGCAGGCAATAATTCAATGGCAAATATACTTTTAGCAGGAACAGCACTAAGTACATTTTTTATATCACTAACAACAATAGCCGGACTACTTTCAAATCAGTCGCAGATGATAGGCTTCTGGGTTTCTGGAGGATTTAGAAATGCAGGCTGGAGTGACTTTAAACTTGTATTATTTTTTGGAATAACAGGTCTTTTCATAGGAATGTTATTATCACAGAAAATAAATATTTTAAATCTTGGTGATGACGTAGCAATTGGTCTTGGCGAAAATCCTCAAAGGATAAGATTTATAACATTGATGATTATTATACCAATGTGCGCTGCGGCTGTTGCAGTAGGAAAAAACATAGTTTTGGTTGGACTTATAATTCCCCAGATAGTAAGAAAAATTTTAGGTGAAGATTATAGAATAAGCATACCATGTTCCTTTTTAGGCGGAGCAGTTCTTTTAACTTATGCAGATGTTGCAGCAAGAATGCTGTTTAATCCTTATGAAACTCCAATTGGAGTATTTACTGCCCTTATTGGAATACCATTTTTCTTAAATTTAGCACGAAAGGAGAGAGGATAATGAAGAAGAAAACATTTGGATATATTATTTTGATTTCATTATTAATATTCTCTTTTGCGCTGACTTTGTGCTGGGGAACATATAAAATTTCACCTGCAGATATGCTGAAGACACTTATGGGAAATGGAACTAGACTGCAGAATACAGCCGTTTTTACTATAAGACTGCCAAGACTTCTTGTTGGAGCAGCTGTGGCTGTAGCTTTATCAACTGCAGGTGCAGTTTTGCAGACTATAACAAAAAATGACCTTGCAGACAGCGGAATAATTGGAATTAATGCTGGTGCGTCAGCAGCAGCAGTGCTTTTTGTTACATATAGTACAGGTGCTTATTACAGTCAGCTTGGTAAGTTTTCAATTTTTGTACTGCCTTTTATGGCTGTGTGTGGAGCTATGTGTAGTGCATTTTTGATTTATATGATGTCTGGAAGAAACTATTTTCGTCCCAAAAGGCTTCTGCTTATTGGAATAGGTTTAAATGCTGCACTTAATGCATTTATAACTTTTCTTACATTTAGGGGAGGAGTTTCTGATTATAACAGGGTTTTAATATGGACCTCAGGAAGTTTGTGGGGTTCTGGCATGAGTTATGCAAAGGTAATTATTCCAATTGTTACAGTTTTATTTATTGTTGTTTTATTAAATTATAAAAAGCTTGATGTACTTAATTTATCTGACGAAAGTGCAGTATCTCTTGGATTAAACATAGAAAAGGAAAGAAAAAAGTTTTTAATTTTAAGTGTGCTTCTTGCAGGATGTGCCACTGCCTTTGCAGGAAATATAGGATTTTTAGGACTTATATCGCCTCATATTGCAAAGAAATTAACAGGACCTTTTCATAAAAAATTAATTATTGTGTCTGCAGTTATAAGCGTAATAATAATTTTAATTGCAGATGCAGTGTCAAGAAATCTGTTTTCTCCAATAGAAATTCCAACAGGAATAAGTGTATCAATTTTCGGAGTACCCTATTTTATTTATCTAATGATGAAGGAGAGCTGATTAATGGAAGCAATCAGAGTAGAAAACTTAACTGTTTCGTATGAAAAAAATATAATAATAAAAAATATGAATTTAAGCATACCCAAAGGAAAAATAACCATAATAATCGGTGCAAATGGATGTGGAAAATCAACTCTTCTTAAGACAATATGTAGAATTAACAAGATTGCAGAGGGAGAGATTTTTATAAATGATAAAAATATAAAAAAGGTAAAGGAAAAAGAAATAGCAAAGGAAGCAGCCTTTCTTCCACAGGGGCCTGTATGTCCGTCAGGGCTTACAGTCAAACAGCTTGTAGCTTATGGACGTTTTCCTCATCAAAAAATAATTGGAGGATTAACTTCTCATGATAAGGAAATGATAGAATGGGCAATTAAAGAAACAGGTCTAAGTGAATTTAGTGACCGGGAAGTTGAAAGCCTTTCTGGAGGACAGAGACAGCGGGCATGGATTGCAATGACTCTTGCACAGGAAAGCGAACTTATAATGCTGGATGAACCTACAACTTATCTTGATATGTCCTATCAGCTTGAAGTTCTTGAAATTCTTAAGAAGCTGAATAAAGAAAAGAAACGAACAATTGTAATAGTACTTCATGAACTCAACAATGCCTGCAGGTTTGCAGATAATATCATAGGCCTTAAAAAAGGAAAAATAGTATGTGAGGGAAGACCACTGGATGTAATTAATAAGGAAAATTTAAAAGAAATTTATGGCATAGATGCAGCTTTAGTAAAAAATGAAAATGGTGAATATCCAATATGTATGGAATATGACCTTATAAGGGAGAATGTATGAGAAATAAAAATTTTATCATCATAGTAATAGGACAGATTATTTCTCTTTTTGGAAATGCAGTTCAGAGATTCAGTATGTCACTTTATCTTTTGGAGTTTACAGGAAGTACAGCTGCCTTTTCAAAGATACTTGCAATTTCAACAATACCATATGTATTATTTGCACCACTTGCAGGAAGGCTGAGCGATAAAGTTAACCGTAAAAAGATTATGGTTTATTTGGATTTTTTATGTTTTTTAATTATATGTGCATATGCTTTTGTGCTTTTTAAAGGATATGACAGCCAGATTATAATTGGGATTGTAATGTTTATTTTATCTGTATGTGCTGCATTGTATGGTCCGGCAGTTACCTCAAGCATTCCTCACATTGTAGATGAACATAATTTAACAAGTGCAAATGGAATAATAAATGCGGTTGGTTCACTTGTGAATTTTGCAGGACCAATAATTGCAGGTATACTTTATGGAATAGCAGGAATAAAGATTATTGTAATTATAAATGCAGTAAGTTTCTTGTTTTCTGCAGTTATGGAGATGTTTTTAAACATTCCAGATACTGAACAAACTGAAAAGAGTATAAAAACTAATTTTATAAATAATTCTTTTAAGGATATGAAAAATATATTTATATATCTGGTTAAGGAAAAGAAAGTTGTCTTTGGAATAATTGTTTCTTATGCATTGTGCAATATTTTTATAGTTCCTGTACTTTCAATAGCTGCTCCATATTTTATAAATATAAAACTTAATCTTTCAGCACAAATTTATGGAATTGTAGAAGCAGTATGCGTTTCTGGAATGCTTTTGGGAGGATTTTTAATAAGCCTGAAGCCTAAAATTTTTTCTATTAATAAAGTCCATTTAACCTATTTGCCTATGTTGGCAGGAATTGCTGTTATGGCAGTTTTAGGATTTGTGCAGATGAATGTATATAAAATGGCAGTGATTTTTGCATTATGCGGTATGGCAATAATGTTTTCACTGGCACTTTCCAATGTACTTACATTAACATATACTCAGAAAGAAATACCATCAGATATGCTTGGAAGTGTATCTGCTTTTTCTACAGCAGTGGCAACTATAAGTGTTGCTCCAGGGCAGATTTTGTTTGGCTATCTTATTGATGGTACTATTAATATGGGTATGATGTTTTTGCTGAGTGCATTTGCCAATATTGGACTTTTAATATTTATAAAGCTAAATGTAAGGAAGATTTAACTGCTTTACAAACAAGGATTGACCATAGTAAAATTTCGTTATAAAATTACTATTTAAGTACATAATATATTAAGATATAGATAATAAGAATATATGTTTTAATGAAGAAAGAGGTGTATTTATGGTGAATATAATCGAAAGTGCAGATAAAATAAAAGAAGAATTAATTAGTATTCGCAGACATATTCATGAAAATCCTGAAGTTGGAGATTCACTTCCTGAGACAACAGAATATGTAATGAATACTCTTAAAAAGTTTGGATATGAGCCAAAAGAAATATGCGATAGTGGTATTGTAGCCACAATATCTGGCAAAAAACCAGGAAAAACATTTATGTTAAGAGCAGATATGGACGCTCTTTCAGTTGAAGAAGCAACAAGCTGCTCATACAAATCTAATAATGGAAAAATGCATGCTTGTGGACATGACATGCATACTGCAATGTTATTAGGAGCAGCAAAATTATTAAAAGAATATGAAGATGAGATAGAAGGTACTGTAAAACTTGTGTTTCAGCCAAATGAAGAAGGATTTAAGGGAGCAAAGAGGATGATTGAGGCTGGAGTCCTTGAAAACCCAAAAGTTGATGCTGCTATGGCATTACATGTTCATTCTGGAACACCTTCCAATGTGATATTATGCGGGCTTGGCACAAGTATTGCTGGCTGCACAGTATTTCGTATTGTTGTAAATGGAACAGGATGTCATGGTGCAATGCCGGAAACAGGTATAGATCCAATAAATATTGCTGCTCACATATATTTAGCTATTCAAGAATTAACTGCTCGAGAGATTTCAGCAAAGGAATCAGCAGTCATTACAATAGGAAAATTTGCTGGCGGGGAGACTCATAATGTAATACCAGACAAGGTTGTTATGGAAGGAACTATTCGATATTTCTCCAAGGATATTGGTGATTTACTTTTTAAGCGAATTGAAGAGTTATCAACATTAACAGCAAAAATGTTCCGCGGAGAGGCAGTTGTAGAAGAGGTATCATCTGTTCCGCCTTTAACAAATAATACTGAAGTTGCTAATGAAATTAGTGGTTATATTAAAGACATTGTGGGTGAAAAGTCAGTAATCTCATTTAGAGATGGTGGAATGGGTTCAGAAGATTTTGCTTCATATACACATATTGTTCCTAGTGTTTATTTTTTATTAGGTGCAGGTACAAAAGAAGAAAATCCACAATATGGATATCCAATGCATCATCCAAGTGTAATGTTTAATGAAGATATTTTACCAACTGGTGCTGCAATGCATGCTTATGGTGCCATTATGTGGCTGAAAAATAACAAATAAAGACACTACAAAAATATTAAATTGAAGGAACTGTTGCACTAAGTAAATTAGTGAATAGTTCCTTTTTGCTTTTCATTTAAAAAGTGGTTATAGATTTCAAGAAATTAACCTATAGCCACTAACAGTGAATTTTTAATTTTCTATTTCATTTTTTATTTTATTGACTTCGTCTAATGAAAGACCTGTTCCTTGTGCTATTATTTCAGTACTTACTCCTAATTTAAGAAAATTCATAGCACTTTCTACTGCTTTATTATGTGCGCCTTCTTTTCTACCTTCTTTTCGCCCTTCTTCTTTACCCTTTTGTGTATAGTATTTCTCTCTAATCTGATCTACTGTCATTTTAATAGCACCTCCTCTTTCTTTTTTATATTCTTCATATTTATTCTCTAGTTCTTTATCTTGAATTAAAAATAAATATTCTAAGAAATCTGCTAAGGCTTTAACCTGTTCCTCATTTTTCACTTTATC
>CAZPRO010000113.1:0-7955 GCA_964588775.1 uncultured Clostridium sp. | reverse complement strand
TATATATATAAGTGAAATTATTATAGTAGCAGCTTCTGCAAAAGGCACAACAAGCCACACCCCTTCCACATTAAATACTCTAGGCAAAACAAGAATGCCTATCATAAAGAAAACCAAAGTTCTTAGCATTGATAACATGGCTGATATTCTCCCATTTGAAAAAGCAGTAAACATTCCGCTTACAAATATATTTATGCCACATATTAAAAACGAAACTGAAAATATATCAAAGCCTCTATTAGTTAAATAAAACAATTCATTATCACGACCTGTAAATAATGAAACCAGATTTTCTGAAAATGCAATTGATATAATAAATGATATGACTGACATGATCATAATAAAAATAAAACTATATTTAATTAATTTATTTAGTTTTTTATGATCTTCTCTTCCATAATTATAACTTATTTTTGGTGCCACTCCTGATGTAAAACCAATGTATGCTGCAACAAGGAGAAACTGTACATATAATACAACTGTTATAGCTGCAACCCCGCTTTCTCCAACCATCTTCAACATTATAATATTATACATATATGTAGTAAGTGCTGAGGATATCTGAGTAACCATTTCTGATGAACCATTAAGCATGCTCTTTCTTATCAGGCTAAAGTCCACTTCCGGTTTTACAAAATGCAGAGTATTATTTTTATTTGCAAAATAAATAATACCTATTATACATGGAAGTACATATCCAATTCCTGTAGCAAGTGCTGCCCCCTTAATTCCCATATTTAATGGTACAATAAATATGTAATCTAATATTATATTTGCGACACCTCCTGCTACAGCACTTATTAAGCCAAGCTTTGGTGATCCAGCTGTAACAAAAAAATAATCAAAAAACATTTTTAACATTATTGCAGGAGCAAAAATAAGATTAATTATAAGATATGTATAACAGTAACTATATAAAACTTCAGTTGCACCCAATATATTAATTATAGGTTTTATAAATATTATTCCTGCAATGCAAAAAACAAATCCGCTTATAATAACAAAACTTAAAAGAAAACTAAAGCTTTTTCTTGCCTTATGAATTTTTTCTTGTCCCATGAGTCTTGCAATAATTGCACTTCCTCCTGTTGCCATCATTACTCCCATTCCTATAACTATATTTATGAAAGGATATACTATGTTTGTTGCAGAAAGTCCATCTGCTCCAACAAAAGTTGATATAAATATTCCATCCACTATTGTATACATAGAGAAAAATACCATCATAACTATTGTTGGGAATGTATCTTTTATTAAAGATGCAAATGTTATTTTTCTTCCTAATGTGTTTTTCATTTTCTTTCTCCTTATGTTTAACTATTGACTGTTTTTATGTCCTATGTCTATAATAGGGTATCCACTAACAGGATAGTCAAGGAGAGAATTTAAAATGAATGATTTAAGTAAATATCTTACAACAGGAGAATTTGCAAAACTTTTTGGAATTAATAAAAAAACTCTGTTTCATTATGATGAAATAGGTCTGTTTAAACCCGAAAAAGTTTTGGATAACAACTACAGATACTATTCTTATAAACAGATAGATATATTTTATGCCATACTTCAGCTCAAAGCTCTTCAGATACCTTTAAAAGATATAAAATATTACATTGATAACAGAACACCTCAAATGGCATTAAATTTTTTTTCAAAAGAAATAGAATACATTGATGAAAACATAAAAAAACTTCAGCATATGAAACAGTTTCTCAAAACAAAAATATCACTTATTAATGATGGCCTTGATATATCTTACAACATTACCATGCAGCAACAGTCTGCCGAGAAACTATTACTTAGCAGCTCAATAAAAGGAACTGATAATTACTATGACATTACAACATATACAGAACATTTTCTTAAATGTTATAATAACAACTCTGTAAACAGCGGATATCCCATAGGCAGCATGCTGAGCAAAAAAAATCTCATTGAACACAATTATTGTGCTTTTGACTATTTCTTTTCAAAAATGTGTTCAAATGCTGAAAAAAATATCTATATAAAACCTGAGGGTTTATATGCTGTGGGATACATAAAAACCAGCTATACAAAAACTCATGTTTTATATGATAAAATGCTGGACTATATTAATTCAAACAATTATGAAATAAAAAACTATGCTTATGAAGAATATTTAATTGATGAACTTTCCGTTAAAGATCCAGAATCAATTATTATTAAAATTTCCATAGAAGTATTCAAAAAATAGCAGTATAAAATAGTCTGTATAAATTTCAATAAAATAATATACTATTGTGTAAAAATTTTATTCAAAATTATATACAGACTCTCAATTTATATATTAAATTCTTCTACTATAGTCTTAAGCTTATTAGATACTGATTTTAAATCATTCCCTATGTTTTCTAATTCTTTAATATTTGAACTTTCCTCTGTTACTGTTGCTGCAATTTCTTCACTAGTTACACCAGTTTCTTCTGACATTTTTAATATATAATTCATTGAATTTACTGCATTATCTTTTTCTATATTTATAAATTCAATCTCTTCAATTAAATTTACTGCCCCATCTAATACCATCTTAATATTCTCTCTAATAATACTAAATGATTTAATTGAATTTTCTATAGCCTTTTCTAGCTGCTTTTGTGATTTTTTTTGATCTCCTATACTTGTTTGTGTAATTTCAACATTTTCATTTAAATCACTTATTATTTGTGCTATATCATTTGTTGCATTTTGTGTTTGTTCTGATAGTTTTCTTATTTCTTCTGCTACTACAGAAAAACCTTTCCCACTTTCCCCTGCTCTTGCTGATTCAATTGCTGCATTTAAAGCCAATAAATTTGTCTGCTCTGCTATTGATTTTATAACTCCAACTATTTCTGTAATTGATTTTGTTTTTGATTCAAGCTCCATCATATTTAACTCTACTGTTTCAGAAACTTTTGAATTTTTATTAATCTCTTCAGATAATACTGAAAACTTTTCAATATTATCTGAATTAGCATGCTCTGTTACTCCAAGACTTTCTTTAACATTATTAGCAACAGCAATTGCATTATCAACTTTTAATGCTAATTCATTTAATCTTTCTACACCATTTTTTGCATCGTCTATACCTTTCTGAGAAGCATGTGCAAGATCATTAATTACCATTGTAATACAATTCATAGAAGAAATATTTTGTTCTATTGACTTTTCTAAAACCTCTGAATGGTTTAGTGTTGATTTTGAATTTGTTCTTATTTCATAAATAATGTCTAAAAGTTTAGTTCTTAAATTTGCCATAGATTTTATCATCAAAGCTATCTGGCTGTTATTTTCATTATTTCTATCTTCATACTCTTCTTCTTTTTTTGATTTTTGTAAATCTAAAGATGATATTTTGTTTAAGCCTTCTGTAACATATGTAATTGATTCGGATATTTTCTTTGTAAATATTGATGCACAAATAGTTGAAATAATTATTCCAATACCAATTACAAAAATAATCATATGAACCATCTTATTGTAATTTTCAAACAAGGCATTCTTAGGCAGTGCACTACATACTATCCAATTATTAGACATCTTTGAATATGACATAATCATTTTTTCATTGTTATATACATAATTTGTTATGCCTGTTTCATTTTTTGTTATACTTTCAACAGCTTCCTCATTCTTGCCATCATTAATATTATAATCATTAGAAAAGGTATTATGTATTATATAATCAAGTTTTTCATTTAATACAAAAATATACCCTCCTTCATCCATAAGTTTTATATTTTTGATTTCTTCCTTTATTTCAGTAAAATTAACATCTACGCTTATAAGTCCTATATATTTATTATCTATATAAACAGGCTTTACAAATGACATCATTTCAATACCAGTTTTATCAGCTGTATACGGTTCACACCACATACCATCTTTCTTATTAACTGCATCATAATACCATAATAAATTTTCATTTTCTTTATAAAAATCTTCTTTTAAATATTTTTCACATTCAACTACTTCCCCATTATTATCAACATCTTCGAAATAACAGCCATATGCTTCATCTGTTATTTCTGGATTTATTATAAAATATACTCCCATTATACTATCTCTATTTTTTTCTACTATCTGCTTAAAAATAGGATTCAAATCTTCTTGTATTTCTTTCCCTTTATTTTCAACATCATAAATGTTTATATTGCTTTCCACAATGCCTTCCATGTCATTTTCTATAGTTTCAACTTTTTTAAATTTATTTTCAATAGTATCATAACTTCTTTTATTAATATTAGAAACTAATAAATTGGAGCTTTTACTATTGTTCTTGTTAACATTTCCCAAAATTAAAGCTCCTTCTGTTATTGCAACAATTATGCAGATTATAATCATCATAACTGTAATTTGTGTTCCAACTCTTTTTACCATTTTATTAATTTCCTCCATAATTTATAATATTATATACATTATAGTATATATTTATATTAATTTCTACATTTATTATAATATTCAATTACTCTTTATGTATAGATTATTAATTATTTTTTACATTGTTTACAATAATTTAACAAATGTAAAAAAGCGCTTTACAAATTGTCACATTTATAAAGCGTTCCTTTATATTAATCCTAATAATTATTTGATTAAATCCATACTTATATTTAACCCTCTATTTCTATTTTGTCTTTCATATTATTAATCTGACTTTTTTTATCAGTATCAAGTTTTTCAATAAATTTAAAGAAATATTCAGTCCATTCATTTCTTTCACCAAATTCTTCAATATATTTATTAAGCAGTGATATTTGAATATTTGTAAGAGTATTAAAATAAATTTTATATTCATGTCCAAATAGACATTCTGCACATAACATATCATTTAAATCTGCTAAGCTGAATATATTATTATTTATAATATTAATTTTTTCTTTTATATCATTACAATTTCTTATGTCATCTGTAATTTTTCTAAATTTCTTATTATTCATTTTTTCTTTATCAATATATTTGATTTTTTCATCATATTCTTTAAAAGATATAAATACATTATACAGTTTATTAATTTTTAATCTCTCATAAATTAAAGAAGAAATTTTTTCTATTGAGTCAGTAATATATTTCATAACATGTTCATTTTGTATAAACAATATCTTTCTAAGTTTTTTAGCACACATCAATAATTTTTCTTCCAATTCATCTTTTGATAAACCTTTAATTTCTTTTTCTATTAAATTTCTATCACTTTCTGTAATATTCAAATTATAAGGAAGTTTATTACATAACATAAGCCCCAGAGCATTTATTAAAACAAGTTCAAAAACATTAATAAGAAGAAATTCACTCTTTTCATCATATCCCTTTAAAAGCTTCATTATATTTTCAATTGAAAAACATCTGCAAAATTCATTTTCTACCTTTAGTCTTGAAAGATATTTTTCCATATATAAAATCCCACTATACTCTCCTACATCAATGCATAACTGATAATCTATAGAACCAGGAGTTTCATGGGCTTTAAATAAGTCATCATAACATTTAAAAAACAATGAAAGACCATAATCTATGGTATCATCATAAGAAAAATTTCTGCATTCTATTTTATTTGTTTGTATATATTTTAATATTTTTCTGCAGTTTTCAAATTTTATTTTTATCTTCTTTCTTCCTTCAGTAAACATAAACTCCATGGTTTCGTTTTCTAATTTTTTTAATATATTTTCTATATTATCTTCATCTCTTAAATATACTCCTATAGTATAATCTATATTTTTTAAAATATTTTCAGCCTCTTCAATCATAACCGAACTGCTTTGATTTTTTGTATAATATGTAAGAATTGTCTTTAACAATGCTTCTCTGTCATAACCAATACTTTCAAGTTTATTTTCATTAATAAGATTATATTCATAACACCTGCTGATAATGGACCTAAAAAAATTACAATCATCAATATCTGTTTTTTTAATTATATCTTTTGATAATATTATTTGTGAATCTCCCATAATTCCGCTCCCTTATATATCTTTATCCTGTGATATATCTGTGTAGTCATGTACTCCATTTCTAATATTTTCAGCTATTTTATAAAGAACTTTTCCTTCCAAAAGTTCTAATGAGCCTCTGCAGTAATTATCAAAATTTTCTTTCATAATTTCAATAAGTTCATCATCACCTATTACATCCATAGTTTCATTTTTATAATTATAAAAGATTTCTATAAGTTCATTTATTGTATCACCATAATTATATTGAGATATATATGGTGAATCGCAAAAATTCATTATAATTTTATCAATTATTTCCCCATTAAATTCTACCCTTCCACTTTTGTTTAATGCATAACTTCTTGTTTTTATAAGCTCAGTAATATCTTCTTCTGTAAGCTTCAGCCCGTACTCACTGGTTTTATCATTACATAATGTTATTTCATCATGAAGCTTTTTTACTGACATTCCCTGATTAAATGTCTCAATAAAATTTTTCATTGAACCACCTCATTTTTTAAAATAGTTATTGACTTTTTTATTGTTTTGTGTTATTATAAAATTATGTATAAATATGTGCTCCTTTGTTGTAAGTACTATTATATCACATATGATACATTTGTCAATTATCAGGTGCCTTTAAGGTATTATTTTTTTGCAAAAAATCAGTTTTGAAAACAGCCTATAACAAAAGGCATATCAAAAACGATATGCCTTTTGTTATAGGTTATTTTATAAGACTCTGTCCACCCATATATGGTCTTAATGCTTCTGGAATATTTATAGTTCCATCTTCATTTAAGTTATTTTCAAGGAATGCAATAAGCATTCTTGGTGGAGCAACAACTGTATTATTTAATGTATGAGGGAAATATTTCTTTCCATCTTCTCCATTTACACGAATCTTTAATCTTCTAGCCTGTGCATCAGAAAGATTTGAACAGCTTCCAACTTCAAAGTATTTCTTCTGTCTTGGAGACCATGCTTCAACATCTAATGATTTAACTTTAAGGTCTGCCAAATCTCCAGAGCAGCATTCAAGTGTTCTAACTGGAATATCTAATGATCTGAATAAATCAACTGTGTTCTTCCATAACTTTTCAAACCATTCTTTACTTTCTTCCGGCTTACATACAACAATCATTTCCTGTTTTTCAAACTGATGTATTCTGTAAACTCCTCTTTCTTCTATACCATGAGAACCTTTTTCTTTTCTAAAACATGGAGAATAGCTTGTTAATGTCTGAGGTAAAGTTTTTTCATCCACTATAGTATCTATAAACTTGCCAATCATTGAATGTTCGCTAGTTCCTATTAAATATAAATCTTCACCTTCGATTTTATACATCATTTCTCCCATTTCCTCAAAGCTCATAACGCCTGTAACAACGCTGCTTCTTATCATAAATGGTGGTATACAGTATGTAAATCCTCTGTTTATCATGAAATCTCTTGCATAAGAAATTACTGCTGAATGAAGTCTTGCTATGTCTCCCATTAAGTAATAGAAACCATTACCAGCAACTTTTCTTGCACTGTCCAAGTCAATTCCATTGAATTTTTCAATTATATCTGTATGATAAGGAACTTCAAAATCAGGAACCTTTGGTTCACCAAACTTTTCTATTTCAACATTTTCGCTGTCATCTTTTCCTATTGGAACTGAAGAATCAATAATATTTGGAATTTTCATCATTCTTGTTTTAACTTCTTCTTGATATTTAGCTTCATCTTCTTCAAGTTTAGCTAAAGTTTCTGCTGCCTTATTAACTTCTTCCTTTAATTTTTCAGCTTCTTCCTTTTTACCCTGCCCCATTAAAGCACCAATCTGCTTTGAAATACTTTTTCTGTTTGATCTTAATTTATCTGCTTCAGTCTGAGCTTCTCTTGCTTTTTTATCAAATTCAATAACTTCATCAACTAAAACCAATTTATGATCTTGAAATTTCTTTTTAATATTTTCTTTTACTGCATCAGGATTTTCTCTAACAAATTTTAAATCTAACATAATTTACCTCCAAA
>CAZPRO010000112.1:0-8023 GCA_964588775.1 uncultured Clostridium sp. | reverse complement strand
CCTGCAACTCTTTCACACATAAGCTTTTCTCCTCTTTTTCTTGCAGCTATTAACATCCATCTTATTCCTAATGTCTGTCTTCTTTCAGGTCTAACTTCTATTGGAACTTGGTATGTAGCACCACCTATTCTTCTAGCTTTAACTTCTAATAATGGCATTACATTGTTCATAGCTTCTTCAAAAACTTCTAAAGCTTCTTTACCAGTTTTTTGTGCAACCATTTCAAAAGCATCGTAGCATATTTTTTGTGCGACACCTTTCTTACCATCAAGCATTATGCTATTGATAAATTTTGTTACAACCTTTGAATTATAAACTGGATCTGGTAATACATCTCTTTTTGCAATATGTCCTTTTCTTGGCACTTTTCTTCCCTCCTTAACATCTTATTTAAGTTCATCGGTACTCGGCATTATTTATTAACACCGCAAAGCGCTAATCTTTACATCTATATATAAACTTTAACTAAATTCAAATATGTATGTTGAAGATAAGTACTATAATTTAGTTAAGACTCTTATTTTTTAGGTCTCTTAGCACCGTACTTTGATCTTCCTTGCATTCTGTTAGCTACTCCAGCGCAATCTAATGCACCTCTTACAATGTGGTATCTAACACCAGGAAGGTCCTTAACTCTACCACCTCTTATAAGAACAACACTATGCTCTTGTAAGTTGTGACCAACTCCACCGATATATGCAGTTACTTCATACCCATTAGTTAATCTAACTCTGGCAATTTTTCTTAACTCTGAGTTTGGTTTCTTAGGAGTTGTTGTTTTTACAACTGTACATACCCCTCTTTTTTGTGGGCACTCTTTAAGTGCTGGTGCAGTAGATTTAGTTATTGTAGTTTTTCTGCCTTTTCTTACTAATTGGCTAATAGTTGGCATTTTTTCACCTCCTGAAATTATTTTATCTATATAAAATTAAAGATAAAAACTTATTTAATTTTTGAATTAATGCTTAATAAATTGTATCGACATATATTAGCATTAAATCACACAAATTGTATTTTATCATCTTCACTTATACATGTCAATACAATATATCATTCTAACATTTAACTTCTTCAGTATTCTCTTCTTCATAGACTGGATCATTAGAGTTAACTTTTAAATTTCTATATCTCATCATTCCAGTACCTGCAGGAATCAACTTACCAATAATTACATTTTCTTTCAATCCAACTAATGGATCTACTTTTCCCTTTATTGCAGCTTCTGTTAATACTCTTGTTGTTTCTTGGAATGATGCTGCTGATAAGAAACTATCTGTAGCTAATGCAGCCTTAGTTATACCTAATAATGTTTCTTCTCCAGTTGCTTCTTCTCCGCCAAATTCTCTAACTCTTTCATTTTCTTCTCTGAAGTCAAACATGTCTATCATACTTCCTGGTAATAAATCAGTATCTCCAGATTCCAAAACTTTAATTTTTCTTGTCATTTGACGAACTACTACTTCTAGATGCTTATCATTTATATCAACACCCTGTAGTCTATAAACTTTTTGCACTTCTGAAAGCAGATAATTTCTAGCTCCATCAATACCTTTTATGTTCATAATGTCATGTGGATTTACTGATCCTTCAGTAATTTCATCACCAGCTTCAATGTTGTCACCTTCTGTAACTTTCAATCTTGAACCAAATGGAATATCATAGCTTCTTTCTTCTCCGTCAGGGCTTATTACATTAACTACTCTCTTTTTTTTCGTATCTTCAATACTTACAGTTCCCTCAATTTCACTTACTATAGCTAAACCTTTTGGTTTTCTTGCTTCAAATAATTCTTCAACTCTAGGTAAACCTTGTGTGATATCTGCACCTGTAGCAACACCACCAGTATGGAATGTTCTCATTGTTAACTGTGTTCCTGGCTCTCCAATTGATTGAGCAGCAATAATACCTACAGCTTCACCAATATCTATTTTTTTCGCAGTGGCCATATTCATTCCATAACATTTAGAACATACACCAACTTTACAATTACAAGTAAATACTGATCTGATCTTTACTTTTGTTACCCCTGCTGATGATACTTTCTCAGCTAAATCAGCATCCATATAAGTATCATTATAAACAATTACTTC
This sequence comes from uncultured Clostridium sp., assembly GCA_964588775.1. GTDB lineage: Bacteria > Bacillota > Clostridia > Clostridiales > Clostridiaceae > Clostridium. Next base: position 5,933 of record CAZPRO010000112.1, on the reverse strand, counting down.
ACCAGTATTAGGATCAATAACATCCTCAGCAGTATATCTTCCTGTCAAACGTTCCTTCAATTCCTCAATAACTTCATTACCTTCTTTAATTTGAGACACATAAAGTCCTTCATTTGTTCCACAATCTTCTTCTCTAACTATAACATCCTGAGAAACATCAACCAATCTTCTAGTTAAATAACCAGAATCTGCAGTCTTTAATGCTGTATCTGCATTACCTTTTCTTGCTCCATGTGTTGATGAGAAATATTCAAGAACATCAAGCCCTTCTTTAAATGATGCTTTAATAGGTAATTCAATTATCTTACCTGATGGACTTGCCATAAGTCCTCTCATCCCAGCTAACTGTTTAATCTGAGATTTAGATCCTCTGGCTCCTGAATCAGCCATCATATAAATAGGATTAAACTTATCCAAACTATCCATAAGAGCATTGGCTACATCTTCTGTTGTTTCAGTCCATTTTTCTATTACTCTTTGGTATCTTTCATCATCAGATATAAAGCCTCTTTTATACATCTTTTCTATCTTTTCAACTGTTTCATCAGCTTCTTTTAATAGTTCATACTTAGCATCTGGCACTCTTATATCAGAAGTTGCTACAGTTACAGCTCCAATAGAAGAATAATGATATCCTAATGCTTTGATATTATCAAGCATTGTTGAAGTTTTTATTGGACCATGTTTCCTATAACAATTATCAATAATTTTTCCTAAAGATTTTTTGGTTACTAAGAAATCAACTTCTAAATCAAATTGAGTTTCTTCATTTTCTCTGTCTACTAATCCTAAATTTTGAGGAATGGATTCATTAAATATAATTTTACCAACGGTAGTCTTTATAACTTTATGTTTAATTTCTCCATTAACTTCTCTATACATCTTTACATTAATTTTAGCATGTATATCTATAGCTTTTGTTTCATAAGCCATTATAGCTTCATCAACACTTGAGAAACTCATTCCTTCGCCTTTAGCATTTTCTTTATCCATAGTTAGATAGTAAGAACCTAATACCATATCTTGCGTAGGAACACAAACTGGTTTACCATCTGATGGTTTTAATATATTTCCTGCGGCAAGCATTAAAAATCTAGCTTCTGCCTGAGCTTCTACAGATAGAGGCAAATGAACCGCCATTTGGTCACCATCAAAGTCTGCATTATAAGCAGTACAAGCCAATGGATGTAATTTAATTGCTCTTCCTTCAACTAATATAGGTTGAAATGCTTGAATACCTAATCTATGTAAAGTCGGAGCACGATTTAGCAATACTGGATGATCTGCAATAACTTCCTCTAATACATCCCATACTTGTGGTTGAACACGCTCAACCATTCTCTTTGCACTCTTAATATTATGAGCGATTCCATCTTGAACTAATTTCTTCATAACAAATGGTTTAAATAGTTCAATAGCCATTTCTTTAGGAAGACCACATTGGTACATTTTTAATTCTGGTCCAACAACTATAACAGATCTTCCTGAATAGTCAACTCTTTTACCTAATAAGTTTTGTCTAAATCTACCTTGCTTTCCTTTTAACATATCTGATAATGATTTTAAAGGTCTGTTTCCAGGTCCTGTTACAGGTCTACCTCTTCTTCCATTATCTATAAGAGCGTCTACAGCTTCTTGAAGCATTCTCTTCTCATTTCTTACAATTATATCTGGTGCACCTAAATCTAATAGTTTCTTTAATCTATTATTTCTATTAATAACTCTTCTATATAAATCATTTAAATCAGATGTTGCGAATCTCCCACCATCTAATTGAACCATAGGTCTTAAATCAGGTGGTATTACAGGAATAACACTTACTATCATCCATTCTGGTTTATTCCCTGATTTTCTGAATGATTCTACAACCTCTAATCTTCTTATAATTCTTATTTTCTTTTGTCCTGTACTCTGCTTTAATTCTTGCTTTAACTCTTCTGCAGCTGAATCTAGGTTGATTTCTGAAAGAAGATCCTGAATGGCTTCAGCACCCATACTTGCTTCAAAACTTTCATCACCATACTTATCTACTGCTTCCCTATATTCTTTTTCACTAAGAAGCTGTTTCTTTAATAATGAAGTTTCTTTAGGATCAATAACAATATATGAAGCAAAATATAATACCTTTTCTAATGCTCTTGGTGACATATCTAATAGCAATCCCATTCTTGAAGGAATTCCTTTAAAGTACCAAATGTGAGAAACTGGAGCAGCTAATTCAATATGCCCCATTCTTTCTCTTCTAACTTTAGCTTTTGTAACTTCAACACCACATCTGTCACAAACTATTCCTTTATATCTTACTCTCTTATATTTACCACAATGACATTCCCAGTCTTTCATTGGTCCAAAAATTCTTTCACAAAATAGACCATCTCTTTCAGGCTTTAAAGTCCTATAATTAATAGTTTCTGGTTTTTTCACTTCTCCTCTTGACCATTCTCTTATTTGCTCTGGAGATGCCAAACCAATCTGTATTGCATCAAAATTATTTAATTCAAACAAGGGTAAATCCTCCCTTCAAAATTAGTGTTCATCATTAAATTCATCTAGATCCAATTGATCTAGTTCTGCTATTTCTGCATTTTCATCATAGTCTATATCATCAATATCTTCGTTATTATCATCATAGCTATCATCTATTATCTCAGGTTCTGGTAAAATACCTTCTTCTGTTCCTTCAATATTTACTTCTAAATCAGCCATATCATCATCTGCAAATTCCTTTAACTTAACTTCACCTAATGTTTCATCTAATACTTTTATATCTAAACATAAAGCTTGTAATTCCTTTATAAGTACTTTAAATGATTCTGGAACTCCTGGTTCAGGTATATTTTCACCTTTAACAATAGCTTCATAAGTTTTAACTCTTCCAACTACATCATCTGACTTAACAGTTAATATTTCTTGTAATGTATGAGCAGCACCATAAGCTTCTAAAGCCCAAACTTCCATCTCTCCAAATCTCTGTCCACCAAATTGTGCTTTACCACCAAGTGGTTGTTGAGTAACCAAAGAGTATGGACCAGTAGATCTAGCATGTATCTTATCATCAACTAAATGATGCAATTTCAACATATACATTATTCCTACAGTTACTTCATTATCAAATGGCTCACCAGTTCTACCATCATATAAAACTGTTTTTGCATTTGCATTAAAACCAGCCTTAACTAAACATTCAGTAATTTCATTTTCTGTAGCACCATCAAATACAGGTGTAGCTATATGCCAGCCTAAATGACTTGCTGCCCAGCCCAAATGAACTTCTAACACTTGACCTATATTCATACGTGATGGTACTCCTAAAGGATTCAAGCAGATTTGTAGAGGTCTTCCATCTGGTAAGAATGGCATATCTTCTTCTGGTAAAACTCTTGAAATTACACCCTTATTACCATGACGTCCAGCCATTTTATCTCCCACAGATATCTTTCTCTTTTGAGCTATATAACATCTTACTAGTTCATTAACTCCTGGATTTAATTCATCACCATTTTCTCTAGTAAATACTTTTATATCAACAATTATTCCAGCTTCTCCATGAGGTACTCTTAATGATGTATCCCTTACTTCTCTTGCTTTTTCTCCAAAAATCGCTCTAAGAAGCCTTTCTTCGGCAGTTAATTCAGTTTCTCCCTTAGGTGTTACCTTACCAACAAGAATATCTCCAGATCTTACCTCTGCACCAATTCTAATGATACCTCTTTCATCTACATCTTTTAAAGCATCATCACTAACATTTGGTATATCTCTTGTTATTTCCTCTGGTCCAAGCTTAGTATCTCTAGCTTCACATTCATACTCTTCAATATGCATAGATGTAAATACATCTTCTCTTACAAGTTCTTCTGAAATAAGCATAGCATCTTCATAATTATAACCTTCCCATGTTATGAAGCCCATACGAATATTTCTACCTAAGGCTATTTCACCCAAATCTGTTGATGGTCCATCAGCAATTACTTGGTTTTTATATACTATTTCTCCTGTATCAACAATAGGTCTTTGATTAATACATGTTCCTGAATTACTTCTCTTAAATTTTAATAATTTATAAACATCAGTACCACCATCAAAATCTCTCTTGATTCTTATTTCTGCTCCTGAAACATATGTAACAGTACCTGCATTTTTAGCTTTTGGTAAGACTCCCGAATCTACAGCAGCTTTATATTCTATTCCAGTACCAACTATAGGTGCTTCTGGCTTTAATAGTGGAACTGCTTGACGCTGCATGTTAGATCCCATAAGAGCTCTTGTAGCATCATCATTTTCAAGGAAAGGTATCATTGCTGTTGCAACAGAAACCATCTGTCTAGCTGAAACGTCAATTAAATCAACTTCAGTTGCTGGAACAATTAAAACATCATCTAAATGTCTTACTGTTACTTTTTTATCTATAAAATGTCCATCAGCATCAATAGGCTCTTTTGCTTGAGCTACTAAAAATTGATCTTCTTCATCAGCAGTAAAATATCTAATTTCATCTGTAACTCTACCTTGTTCCTTATCTACAATCCTATATGGTGTTTCTATAAATCCATACTCATTAACCTTTGCAAAAGTTGCTAATGAGTTAATAAGTCCTATATTAGGTCCTTCTGGTGTTTCTATAGGACACATTCTTCCATAATGAGAATGGTGAACATCTCTAACTTCAAATCCTGCTCTTTCTCTTGAAAGTCCTCCTGGTCCTAATGCAGATAATCTTCTTTTATGAGTTAACTCTGATAATGGATTGGTTTGATCCATAAATTGTGATAATTGTGAACTTCCAAAAAATTCTTTTATTGCTGCTGCCACAGGTCTTATATTAATTAGCATTTGTGGTGTTATAGCTTCTTGATCTTGAATAGTCATTCTTTCCTTAACTACTCTTTCCATCCTAGATAAACCAATTCTAAATTGATTTTGTAAAAGCTCACCAACTGATCTTAATCTTCTATTACCTAAATGATCTATATCATCAACATACCCAATTCCATATGTTAAACCTAATTCGTAACTAATTGTTGCAAATATATCATCTTTAACTATATGTTTTGGTATTAAATTAGAAATATTTTTCTTTATTTCTTCTTTTATTGTTGCTTCATCTGAATAATTATCTAAAATATCTTTTAATGTTGGATAATGTACTAATTCTCTAATTCCTAAATCTGATACGTCAAAAGGAACTTGCTTATTTATATCAACAAAATTATTTCCAATTACTCTAATAACTTTATCTTCTATTAGTACATCTACAAATTTAACTCCAGCATTCTGAATTTCTTCCGCCATCAGTCTAGTAATTTTTTGGTCTTTTTCAACCATTATTTCACCAGTTTTTGGATTAATAACATCAGTAGCTGCAACCTGATTTGCTATTCTTAAATTTAATGCAAGTTTTTTATTAAATTTATATCTTCCAACACGTGATAAATCATATCTTTTTGCATCAAAAAATAATGTATCAATTAATGAAATCGCACTGTCTACTGTTGGTGGTTCCCCTGGTCTTAATCTTTTATATATTTCAAGCAGTGCTTCTTCCTTAGTTTTAGTATTGTCTTTTTCAATTGTTGCTTTAAACCTTTCTTCTTCTCCAAAGAAATCCAGCAATTCTTGATCACTACCACATCCCATAGCTCTTGCTAAAATAGTGATTGGCAGTTTTCTTGTTTTATCTATTCTTACATAGATTATGTCATTTGAATCAGTTTCATATTCTAACCACGCACCTCTATTAGGAATCACTGTAGATGAATATAATTTTTTTCCGCTTTTATCAATTGAGTAACTATAATATACTCCTGGAGATCTAACTAACTGGCTTACTATAACTCTTTCAGCCCCATTAATGACAAATGTACCTTGCTCTGTCATTAATGGAAAATCTCCCATAAAAACTTCTTGTTCTTTAATTTCGCCAGTTTCATTGTTTT
>CAZPRO010000111.1:0-8150 GCA_964588775.1 uncultured Clostridium sp. | reverse complement strand
AGCGAAACGCAACAGATTTACAGTCTGCCCCCTTTGGCCACTCGGGAATTCCTCCGTTTGTTTTATGTAGTTTTGCACATCAACAATGATTAGTATATATTTATTACAATTTAATTTCAACTCTTATATATATCCATTTACTAAAATTATATTTGATTTTCTTTTATTTTCTTTGTTTTTCTTCGTTTTAATATACAATTATTTTTTATTTGTTATTTCGTTATTAATTATGTTCATGTTCAAATAATTATCAAATATACTCATAATTTCTTTATATTCATCATTAAAACATCTACTTTTCATTAATTCAAAGGCTTCTATTACTTCTTTTTCATTACTACTATTTAATTTTTGTTTAATTATACAACTATCTGCCACACATAAATCCAATAGATATTGATCCAATTTATTTTTTTGTTCTGTATTAATTGCATCCATTATATTTCTATTATTTGTACAAAATATGGAAGATCTATTATTAAAAACATACTGTTCTTTATTACTACTGTTCATAAAATCATTGGAATCCCACCCAAAAACAATCCAGATATTAATTAATATTGTACAAAAAAGCAACAAAATTATAGCTGTTTTTTTCATACTATGTCTCCTTTTAATAATTTGATTTTATATACCATATACTTTATTAATATTCTTATTGTTAACTGTTGATTTAAATTTAAAAAAAGCATATTTGTTATCTTGTTATGATTTATTTCCATTTTAAATTTTTTTATACTATTATTTATTAGTTTTTAATATATATTAACAAACACAATTATATGTTCTGATATAAATTTCAAACACTTAAGAAAGGAGATGTTACTTAATTTTGTAACAATATACCACATGAATCCAGCTATACATTATAATTCACCAAATTCTATTTATACTTTGACTAATGAATTAAAAAAATATCTTAATTCAGACACAATAATAGTATGTATTGGAACAGATAAATGTATTGGAGACTGTTTGGGTCCATTAGTTGGAACTTTATTACAAGATTATAATTTTCCATTACCAGTCTATGGCACATTATCGAATCCAATTCATGCACTAAATATAAATAGCAACTTAAATTTAATTAATTCCTTACATCCTAATTCTTCTCTATTGGGTATTGATGCATGCCTTGGCAATATTGATGACATTGGCGAAATACGAATTAGAGACTCTGCTATTCGTCCTGGCAAAGGAGTGGGAAAGGATTTACCAGCAGTAGGTAAATATTCTATAATAGGCATTGTAGATTCCAGTGAAAACTCTGAATTGTTCTTTTCAAGAAGCATTAGATTATCTTTAATAATGGATATGGCAAAGATTATTTCTAATTCTATAATAGGTGCCTATAAAGATAATGTTAAATCATACCATTAAATCTGCACAGTAAAACGGCCAATTACTCAAACACATTATTAAAATAAGAAACTAATATATAAAACCTATAACCTTAAATCTTTTTCAAACTTTAAGGTTATAGGTTTTATATATTCTTAACTACTTATATTTATTTTTCTATTAAAACAATTTGTTGTGAATTAACTTGCTTATCTAACTTATCTACATGAGCTAAAACCATTCCTGATCCCATAGCAACACATTCATCTGCATTTTCAGCAACAGATACAGTTACCCCAGTTTTAAACTGAATAAGCTTGTCTAGACCATTTAACAAGGAGCCTCCACCAGTCATAACAATGCCTTTTTCCATAATATCTGCGGCTAATTCTGGTGGAGTTCTTTCTAATACTGCTTTCACACAGTCTACTATACTTTGAACTGGTTCCGCAATTGCTAATCTAATTTCTTCACTATCTATTTCTACTTCATCAGGAAGGCCAGTAACAAGATTTCTTCCTTTCATCATGCAGGCTAGATTCCTAGCATTTTTGAATGCTGATCCTATGTTTATTTTTAATTCCTCAGCTGTTTTCTCTCCAATCATAAGTTTATATTTATTTCTTACATATTTAACAATAGCATCATCAAATTTGTTACCAGCTATTTTTATAGATTCTCGTTCAACAACTCCTCCAAGTGAAATAACTGCTATATCACAAGTTCCTCCACCTATATCAACAACCATAGAACCACTAGGTTTAGACACTTCAACTCCAGCTCCAATGGCAGCTGCAAGAGGTTCTTCTATAATATGTACAGTTCTTGCACCAGCATTCATAACTGCATCTACTACAGCTCTTTTTTCCACTTCTGTTACTTGAGACGGAACACATACTATTGCATTAGGAGCTCTTAAAGAACCTTTACCAGATGCTTTTTTTATAAATTCTTTTAACATGGCTTGTGTAAGATCATAATTAGATATAACGCCATCACTTAATGGTCTTACAGCTACAATATTACCTGGTGTTCTTCCTATCATTTTTCTAGCTTCATTTCCAGTTGCTAATATATTTTTATTTGTATTATTTATTGCTACAACTGAAGGTTCTTTTAATACAATACCTTTATCTTTTACATAAATAAGCACTGTCGCAGTACCTAAATCTATTGCAAGATCTGAACCAGTTCTCCAAAAACCCATTTCTATTCACTCCTATAATACATATTAATTCCTTGCTTTACATAATTCTACTAATTATATATTATAGTCGTAATAAGTTTAAGATTCAATAGCTTTGTACTTCATTTTTGTAGCTTCTCCACCTCTGATATGTCTTTCAGCTTTATTAAGTTCTAATATAGAGTGTGTCTCTTCTGCTATCTCTGGATTTATTTTAGGTAATCTTTCAGTCATATCTTTATGGATAGTACTTTTGCTTACTCCAAATACTTTTGCTGTTTTTCTAATTGTTGCTTTTGAATCAATAATATATTTAGCAACATCTAATACTCTTTCTTCTATATAATCTTTCATTTTTCCCTCCAAAATTACAATTAATAAATTTAATTTTTTAGTTGTAAAAAATATTCTATTTATTATTTAATTCAAAATATAGTTCAGGATTAACTTGATTTCCGTTTGCATCAATAACCTGTAAATTCAAAAATTGTCCAAATACCTTTTGATCAAACACTTTTGCCGAATTTCCTATAGTTCCTATAACAGTTCCTGCATTTACTGTCTGACCTTCACTTACTGTAACTTTTTCATCTAAATTTCCATATCGTGTTTTTAAACCATTAGCATGTTTAATTTCAACAATAACTCCTTCTTCAACTCCGGAGTTTTCAACCTTACTAACAACGCCTTCAGCTGCTGATTTAACTTCTGTACCTACTTTTGATTCTATATTTACCCCTTTAATGGTTCTAAATAAATTTTCTTCTATTTGAACTGGCTTAGGATAGGTATAAGTTCTACTTTCAATACCTTCTATAGGGTTCATGAATTTTACTGCTTGTGTATTGGAAACAACAGTTTCTTTTCCAGATTGAGTTTCATTGTTTAAATCTGTATTTTCATTATTTACTCTCTCAGCATTTTGCATTTCATTATTTGCAATTTCATTATTTTCATGGAAATTATTTTGGTCTAAATTTATTGATGCTTCATTGTTTTTTGCATCTGGAACTTCAATATTTTTATTTATAAACATTTTATAAGATATTGTTCCTACTGTTGCTATAACACATATAGCAGCAAACAAAGAAATATAAAAACCTTCCTTTTTTAATAATTTTTTTAATATATTTTTATTCATTTATAAACACCTCCTTTTGGAATTATTACCAAAAGGCTGTTTTTTAATACACATTTTCAAAAATATATTTAAAAAAATCTTATGTAAACTATTTATGTTCTAATAAAACCTGTATAATAAATCTTTTAAAATAAATAAGGGTACTGTAAATAAAAAGTCAAATTAAATAATATTGGATGCAGTTCTAATAAACTGCATCCAATATTATAATTTCAATCTTTAATATAACAGTTCCCCTACTTATTTATATTTTAATGTTTCAATTTCTACTCCAGTATAATAATGCTTTAATATATATATATAATCCTTTCCATCTTTAGCCATATAATTTGCACCCCATTGACTCATTCCTAATCCATGCCCATATCCCGTACAAACAATTGATACTATATCATTTCTTATGTTTAATGTAAAGCATGAAGAGTTCAAATTAAATATTTTTCTAAAATCTGTTCCTTTTATTTCAATGTCACCCAATTTTATGGTATCAACACTTCCTGATACTGTATAACTTTCTATTTTTATCTGATTTTCTATAGATTTTTTTTTCATATTTGCTGTAACATATTTTTCATTTATTTTTTTTACAAATGTATCAATATCAATGTCAATGGAAGATTTATATTTAGGTGCTATTTCTTCTCCCTCACTATGAACAGATTTCAAATAGGGAACTTCTAAAGATAAAACATCAACTGCATCTTCCGTTTTTCCATGACTTACTGCAAAATATTGTGGATATTTAACAAGTTCTCCTTTATAAGTAAGAACCTGCCCCTTAGTTTCTAGAACTGCATTTCTAATTTTTTTCCAATAATCATCTGCTTTTTCTTTATCCCATAATGCCATCCTTTCCTGTTTATTCATATATACCTGACAATCAACTGTATCACATATATCTGCACCATGTTCTAAAGCTTCTTTACATGAATTATTCTTTTTATTTAAATAAAAGGTTCTTGCAGCAACAGCTTGAGCTTTTATAGCCTCAACCTGAAAATTGGCAGGCATTTCACTAGAAACAACCCCCATAATATATTCTTCCAATTCTATTTCTTCAACTGTATCTAAAGATTTACGATAAATACGCACTTTCAAATCCTTAGGAATCATAATTCTATTTCTGTCTGCATTTATTGTGTTAGTATTAACTTCATATAATTTATTACTATCCAAATATAAAGTGGAAACTATAATCATAAAAATCACCATCCATATTGTTGCACTAATAACCCCAATAATACTTTCATTTATTCTTTTTCCCACCACACCATCTCCTAAATTGTTTTACATAACTACTATATGTCACTTGGAGTTTTTTATGATTAATAATTAATAAATCTGAATTCTTAATAAAAATACTTTAAGCCATAGTTTTACATAGCAATTATGACTTAAAGTATTTATATTATTAAATTGATTTATCTATTATTGCTTTATCCTATATATTTCAGCACCTAGCCCATTAAATTTTCTTTCTATATTTTCATATCCCCTGTCAATATGAAAAATATCTCCTATTATAGTTTCTCCTTCTGCTACAAGACCTGCTAAAATCATTGCCGCACCAGCTCTTAAATCTGTTGCTTTAACTTCACAGCCAGTAAGTCCGGATACACCTTCTATTATAGCTGTTCTTCCATCTATCTTTATATTAGCCCCCATTCTTTGCAATTCTGTTACATGCATAAATCTATTTTCAAATACAGTTTCAGTTATTACACTAACTCCCTGTACAACTGATAGCAGACTCATAATCTGTGCCTGCATATCTGTAGGAAATCCTGGATATGGCAGTGTTTTTATATCAAGAGGTTTACATATATTTCTTCCATCTACCAAAACAGAATTATCTGCTTTTTTTGTAATTTCAACTCCACTTTCTTTCAATTTTTCAATTAAAGCTCTTGAATGTTCTTCATTTACACCATTTATAATTATTGAACTTCTAGTAATTGCTGCTGCAATCATAAATGTTCCTGCCTCAATCCTGTCATATATAGGCTTATATTTTATCCCACACAAATTTTCCACACCTTCAATTGTTATCTTTCCAAAACCAGCTCCACTTATTTTAGCTCCCATTTTATTTAAGAAATTGGCCAAATCATAAATTTCTGGTTCTTCAGCAGCATTTTCAATAATTGTTATTCCTTTTGCAAAAACTGCTGCCATCATAATATTTTCAGTCGCTCCTACAGATGGAAAGTCTAAATATATTCTGCTCCCATATAATTTATCAGCTCTTACTTCTACAAGTCCATGGTCTACTATAACATCTGCTCCTAACAATTTGAATCCTTTTAAATGAAGATCAATAGGCCTGCTTCCTATATTACATCCTCCTGGCAAAGATAATTTACAATATCCAAAACGAGCCAGCATAGGACCCATTATTAGAAATGATGCTCTCATCTTTCTTACCAATTCTGTATTTGCATCAGCAGGAATAATTTTTTGTGTATCTATGATTAATTCTTGACTTATTTTAGAAAATTTTACATAACAATTAAGATTATTTAATACTTCACAAAGTACTTCTACATCTTCTAACATAGGTATATGATCTAATATAATTTTTTCTGGACATAATATAGTTGCAGCTATTATAGGTAAAACGGAATTTTTAGCGCAGCTAATATTAACTTCACCACTTAATTTATTATTAGATTTTACCACTATTTTCTCCATATTATCCTCCATTTTATATTTTTAGTACGTTGTAAATATAATTGGTGAAGCAATTATAATATAAGAACCAGTATCATAGCTTACTTCAGCAAAATTTATTTTTTCGCTTCTATAATCAGCAGTTCCAGTAAAACCGTTGTTTATATTTATCACTTCTATATTTTTAAATTGTCTATTTTCTGTAAATTTATTAATTATTGATCTATTTATTTTACCTTTATAGCAATAATATGAATTGAAAATAGAGGTTTTACTATCTACTATTTTATTAATAAATTTCATTAACTTTTCTGTAGTATAATATTGATTTGTGTTTTCAAAAACAATTTGTCCATGTAGTTTTTCACTTTCATACCATAAATTTACTTGGCACTTTGAATCCTTATTTGAAAAAGATAATGTTCTCATATTAGTTTCATTATTTACAATACATGTGTAATTTTTTAATATTGAGTTAATTTTTTTAATTTCATCATTTACTTCATTATCAGTTACATAGCTTAACTTTACACAATTCATTACAAATGTACTTTGTTTTTTTACATAATCTTCAATATAAAAAAAACTTTGATTTTTTACAAAACTCATACATCCAAGATTAATGAATGATAATAAAATTAATAAAATACTAATCCTTAATCTCATAGTCCCCTCCTATTACCTTCTATCATTCATTAATTATGGTCATATTTATTTTTTTTATTCGCACTACCATTTCTTTATACTATATAATATAAATTTTAAAGAAATTTGTGATAATATGTATATATAAGCTAAAGAAAACATTTATTTTAGCACAGAGAACAGCCATTTAGATTAATTATCTTATATGTAATTATTCTCAAATATAAATACAATTTACTATAATCTATAAATTTATGAATTAAAATAAAAAGGATTATAACTAATCCCTTTCATTTAATATTAGTTATAATCCTTTTTATTTTAATTTAAGTCTTTCAACTGCTCTTACCAAAGATAAGCTATATATTTCCTTTTCATAACTTTCTGCATGCTTTAAATAATCTATTGCTCTCTGCTGTGCTTCTTCAGCTCTTTGAAAATCAATTTGATCAGGAAATTCTGCTGCATCAGTACAAACTTTTACTGAACCATTAAAAATCTGTACAATTGCTGATGATACAAAAAGCTTCTTTTCTTTTCCTTCTTCATCAAAAAATCTAGTAACTGCTGGCACAGTACTAATAATCATATTCTCATGATGTGCCAAAACTTCTAATTCCCCAGTAGAACTTCTTAAAAATAACTTTTGTATATTACCTTCAAATACAATATGGCTTGGAGTAATAATTTGAAGAGAAAATATCTTTTTCATATTCAGTCACTCCTATTCCATTGTTTTAGCTTTTTCTAATACATCCTGTATTGATCCTGCAAAAAGAAATGCAGATTCTGGAATCTTATCATATTTGCCTTCCAATATTTCCTTAAATCCTTTAATTGTATCTTTTACAGGAACATACTTCCCTGGCATTCCAGTGAATTGTTCACCAACTGTAAATGGTTGAGATAAAAATCTTTGAATTCTTCTTGCTCTTCCTACAGTAATTTTATCTTCATCAGATAACTCATCTACACCTAATATTGCAATTATATCTTGCAATTCTTTATACTTTTCTAATATGTTTTTCACTTCAGTTGCAACATTATAATGTTCTTCTCCTACAATCCTTGGATCAAGTATTCTTGAACTAGATTCAAGAGGATCAACTGCTGGATAAATACCAAGTTCAACTATACTTCTTGATAAAACTGTTGTTGCATCAAGAT
>CAZPRO010000110.1:0-8151 GCA_964588775.1 uncultured Clostridium sp. | reverse complement strand
CCCATTACTAATCCTAAACGCTCTATAAACCTGTTCAAGGAGCATAACTCTAAACAGCTGATGAGGAAAAGTCATCTTACTAAAACACAGGCTATAATTTCCTCTTCTTAACACTTCTTGACTTAATCCTAAGCTGCCACCAATTACAAAACATATACTACTATCTCCACGCACACCACAATCATCTATAAATTTAGATAACTCTTCTGATGAAAGCATTTTACCTTTTAAATCAAGGGTAACAACATACATATTATCCTTTATATTGTTTAATATCTTCTTTCCTTCCTTATCTTTTATTATTAATTCATCTTTTTCTGATGCATTATCTGGAGTCTGTTCGTCTGCAAGCTCTATTATATTAAGTTTACAATAACGTGATAATCTTTTTGAATATTCATCTATGGCCATCTTTAAATATTTTTCTTTTAATTTTCCTACTGAAATAATTGTTATATTCATATATTTTAGTTTACCACCTTTCATAAATATGTTACTTATTATTTATCATAATAATTTGCAAAAATTCTATATTTCTTCTTTATTACTTATTGCCTAAATAAAATTGTATATAATGACTTGCCCTGAAAAATTCGCTGCTTTTTCATAATTCACTTTTCATAAATGAATTATGTCCTTAATATTCTTAGTTAATTACCTGAATTTTAATTTATAAAAAAGGCAGCTCACAATTATTAGAACATCTCCTGTTTTAACTGCTTCAAAGGTAAAAGCCAAGTCTAATGATTTATATAAAAAGCAGCACTAATAAACGGATCTTCCAAACCGTCTATTAATACTGCTTTAAGTGGAATCCCTATTTAGAGTCTAATAACCTAATTCCTCATTAATAAATATAACATGTATTCTATTTTTATCTCCCTGTCTTTTTATTAATGTATATTCATTACATATTCTTTCTGGACTCTTACAGTCCATGCATTGTCCAATATTGCCACAGGGTGTATCTTTATTAAGTCTTTTACTATTTGCTGGTGCTGCATATCTTCTAGTTCTTAAAACAGCTTCATCAACATTACTCACTATTTTATTAACACCACATATTATAATAACTTTATCAGGTCCATATAACATTGCTGCTACTCTATTACCATTACCATCTACATTATATATATATCCATCTTCAGTTATTGCATTAGAACTTGTTATATAATTATCACATAAAAATGACTCTTTAAATATTTTAGTAACCTGCTCTCTGGTTAAACCTTCTTTATATCTGTCTAAAAACTTATATCTGCCATTTCTTAAATAGTCTATTACCCCAGTTTCAAACAAAGTCATTGAACCACCACATGCTACTGAAGAATCTTCTTCCATTAATTCATTAAGTTTTTTAATAAGAGCATCTTTATCATTAACAAGATATCCATTCATATTATTATTTTGTAATGCCTTTATTGTTCTTAATATTCTTTGTTCATTAGTCCATTTTAAATTTTTATCCATAATATGCCCCACACACCTTAATGTTTATAAACTATTCATGTTAATAATTTAAGTATAAAATTCTAAAAAATAAGAAATCATAACTAAAATATGCTACCTTGCAGTATGTATATTATACTAATATTACTTATTCATGCCACAGCATTTTTTGTATTTTTTTCCACTTCCACATGGACATGGATCATTTCTTCCTATTTTTTCAGCATTTCTTACTGTCTTTGAATCCTTATATTCCTTTTTAATTTCTTCTCTTTTCTCTTCTGAGAAAATTCCATCCCATTGAGGTAAAGTATATAAATATTGTGCTTTAGCATCTAACATATTGAAATATAATGCTTCAAAATTTATATCTAATACTATTTCAGTATCTGCTTCTAAAGTTTCCAAATCATATGATTTATTTAAGCTGTCATTTATTCCATCAACAAATCCCATTGCAAATTCTATTGTTGAATCATAGTCTTTTGCTAAATCATTAATTGTAGTGCTTTTTACTTGATTATGATTAGCTAATAAATCCTTATATATAGCTGTCTCTAATTTGCTATATTCTTCCCAAAATGCATTTTCTCCCTTTGTTTTTACATATTCCACAACCATTTCAGTCCATTGTGTATATAAACTCATTTTTAAATCCTCCTTAAATTTCATATAAATATATTATAAATTTAAAACTATAAACTAATATAACCACTAGGATTATGTCTGCTTGCCATAGTTAATGTTATGTCCTGTTTCTCTTTAATTCCATTCTCATTTAAAACATTTAATACTGTAGCATAAGCCA
The DNA here is from genome assembly GCA_964588775.1 of uncultured Clostridium sp. Classification (GTDB taxonomy): domain Bacteria; phylum Bacillota; class Clostridia; order Clostridiales; family Clostridiaceae; genus Clostridium. Next base: position 5,894 of record CAZPRO010000110.1, on the reverse strand, counting down.
AATCTGGCTGATTATTAGTATTACTTAAATGACCTAAAATAATCTTCTTCTGTGCTTTGTAATTAAGAAGATTTACTATTGCAGTTCCACAATCATCATTAGATAAATGTCCTATTTCACTTAATATTCTTCTTTTAAGCTGATATGGATATGGTCCATATTTTAACATACTAACATCATGATTGCTTTCAAGCAGAATAACTTCAGAATCTTTAATGTTATCATAGATTTCTTTTGTAAAAGTGCCAAAATCAGTTGCTATACTTATACTGTTCTTTTTGTCACTAACTGTATACCCCATTGGTGCTGCTGCATCATGTGGAATATTAAATGCCTTTACATTCATATCCTTTATTACAGTACTGGATCTTTTCTCAATAACCTTTATATTATGCTCTTTTATTTTTCCAATTGAACCTTCCATGGCTGACCATGTATCAGCATTTGCATATATAGGTATATCATATTTACGTGACATTACACCAATACCTTTTATATGGTCACTATGCTCATGGGTGACAAAAATTCCATCAATTTCATTTGGTTTTTCATTAATTTCCTGTAATGCACTATCAATTTTTTTACCTGGAAGTCCTGCATCTATTAATATCTTTGCATTTTCTGTACCAACAAACATACTATTTCCACTACTTCCACTATATAAAGAACAAAATATCATCTTATTACCTCTCCACAACGCTTATTCATTAACTAATATTCTTTTTACATCAGCGCCTAATTCTCTAAGCTTGCTTTCTATATGTGGATATCCCCTGTCAATATGTTCTATACTTGTTATTTCAGTCTTTCCTTCTGCAACTAAACCTGCTATAACCATAGCTGCACCAGCTCTTAAGTCTGTAGCCTTTACCAAAGCTCCTGTCAGTTTTTCAACTCCATCAATTATGGCAACTCTTCCTTCAACTTTAATGTTAGCTCCCATCTTCTTTAACTCGTCTATATGTTTATGTCTGCTTTCCCATATAGACTCAGTTATTAAACTTCTTCCAGGAACTATACTAAGTAATGTTGACATTGGCTGCTGAATGTCAGTTGGAAATCCTGGATAAGGTGTTGTTTTTATATTTACACCTTTTAATTTATTTTTTACTGTAACTCTTACACATTCATCATCTTCTTCAACTGTTGCTCCCATTTCTATAAGCTTAGCCGAAATTGATTCTAAATGCTTTGGAATTACATTTTTTATATAAACATCTCCACCTGTTGCTACTGCTGCAATCATAAATGTCCCAGCTTCTATCTGATCAGGGATTACACTATAGCTACAGCCTCGTAGTTGCTCTACCCCTTGTATCTTTATTACATCAGTACCTGCACCTCTTATTTTTGCTCCCATTGAATTCAAAAAGTTTGCAACATCTACAACATGTGGTTCCTTTGCTACATTTTCTAAAATTGTAACGCCTTCTGCTAAAGTTGCTGCAATCATTACATTTATAGTTGCACCTACAGATACTACATCAAAAAATATATTTGCACCAACCAATTTATCTGCTTTTACTTTAACAGCACCATGTTCAATAACAACCTTAGCACCTAATGCTTCAAATCCTTTTATATGCTGATCTATGGGCCTTACGCCAATAGGACATCCTCCTGGCAATACAACTCTAGCTTCTTTAAATCGTGCTAAAAGAGCTCCAATAAAATAGTAAGAAGCTCTCATTCGTCTTACTTCATCTATACATGCATCAAAATTATTAACATTTTCACTATCTATTTCTAACGTATTACTATCTATCTTATTAACTTTACATCCTAAACTAACTAAAATTCTTTCTAAACAATGAACATCTTCAATATCTGGTATATTATCAATAACACATTTGCCATTATGTGCCATTATTGCTGCTGGTAATATAGCTACTGCTGCATTTTTTGCACCATTTATTTCCACATTACCATTGAGTGATTTTCCTCCATTTATAACTAATCTTTCCATTTATTTCACCCTATCTATATATATCAACTTATACAAAATCGCATTATTAACCTATTATATTTAACTTTATCCCATTTATTATAACATAATATATATTTATTTAAATATATTGCTCAAACATTTTTTTATAAGTCTTAATTTAATATAAGTATATTATGCCTTATTTTCTATAAATTATGTAATACAATTATATTAATATAGCAGATTTACTTTCAAATCCTAATTATTTTTATTTTTACTATTCTATGTTATAATTTATTAAAAGTTATGAAACTAATAATTAAAAGTGTGAGGTTTAACCATGAAATACTATATAGTAGCATTATTTGATAAAGAAACCTATCAGGTAATTTCCCCAATTCAAAAAAATATTTCCAAAAAGTTCAGGACTACTAGAAATTCAGCACAACCTTTTATACCATTAGTAAGTATAGAAAATCCTAATTTTGACAAACTTACTCCATTAGTAAATAAAATAATTTCTCCTTACAAAATATTCAAAGTGAATGCAAATGATTTAGTTTATCCTTATGAACAGACTAAAAGTGTTAATCTAAAGTTAGATAATAAGGGGTATATAAAAACCATAAGCAGAAACCTTTATGATACATTACTTTTAAACGGATTTACTGTGAAACCTTTTGAAGAAAATTTTGTGTATTTGGGAAGTATTCCATGTGCTCCTAAGGATAATAAAAAACAGCCTTTAAAGCTTAATTATCCAAATTTATATGATGATAATAATTTTTTAAAATTAAAAATCAGCAGTATAGAAATTTGGAAACTCCCAATATTAAAGAAAAATACACCTCTTATGGCTCATGACTTACGTACAGTATAAAATACCATGTAATCAGCATTTTTTTGCTGGTTTACATGATATTTTTTTCTGTATTCGTTTTCTCCTCTTTTAATTCTCCTAAAGATTTTGTAAAATAATATTAGTTTGTAAAAAAGTTATGGGAGGCTTTATCTTATGAATATTATTCCAATGTTTGATGTTAATAAAAAAATAAATAATTCTATAAAAATTAATCCTAAATTAACTTCATATAAATTAAGAGTTCGTAAATTACTTGAATTTGAAATTTCTTTAGGGGAATTGGCTAATGAAACAAATTGTTATAATTACTCACTTTCTTCTACTATATCTGAAAACTCAGATTCTATTTTAGAAAAATACTTAAACTGCTTATCAAAACTAATAACATTGGGAATAGATCATAATTATACTGATATTGATAATATAAATGCTTCAGCTAATGATTCTTGTTTAAGTGATCAATTTCTTACATTATATATAGATATAAATGATTTAATAGTATCTCCTTGCCGCGATCATTATACAACTTTATTTGAAGACTTATTAACTGTAGGCAACTGTCTTGGATTTTCTGATGATTTTATATCCGAAAATTTTATGTCCAAATTTTCTTAAAAGTATGAAAACAAAGAGCTAGTACATAAACAATAAACTGCATAATATTTGTTATAGTTCAATTTTTATGAACTATAACAAATATTATGTATTAATTGTTTTATGCTGCAGCTCTTTTTTTATTTATATTAATAATTATTTTAATCTTAGTAAATAATACTTTTGAGGTGAATAATTATGTTTGGATTAATAATTGCAGTAATTTCAGGTATAAGTATGACTCTTCAAGGAATATTTAATACTAGATTAAACGAAAAAATAGGCATATGGGAAACTACTACTCTCATTCAAGGTATAGCTTTTGCATGTTCTTTTCTTATTGCTTTTCTCTTTGGTGAAGGAAGTTACTCTAATCTAAAAAATGCAAATAAATTCTATCTTGTAAGTGGAGCTTTAGGTGTAATAATTACCTTTACAGTAATCAAAAGTGTTTCCTTAATGGGCCCTGCAGTAGGTATTGGAATAATTTTAATATCACAACTTCTATCTGCAGCACTAATTAATGCCTTTGGTCTTTTTGGAAGTGAAAAAATCAATTTTTCCTTTAACAATTTTATAGGTATTTTTCTAATGATTATAGGAATAATCATATTTCAATGGAAAAAATAATTTCATATTAAAATCTTTTATTAACATTACAATTTTTCTACATATATTATAAATATAGCATTCCTTTGAGGATAATTATGTTAAATTTGAAAAAAAAATTAGATTCTAATTTAATGTATTATATATCAAATAATATATATAAAGATTATAGAGTACTTATTAAATACAAAAGATTCCAAAAAAATATAGAAAAACGAATTCGTTCTTTTAAAGGAGTAATAATAAATCACATTAGTATGCTGAATATAATAACAGCAAAAATTAGTGCAAAATCAATTAGACGTCTTATGGAATATCCTGAAATTGAAAAAATATTATTAGATGAATTTTTGTTTATTGGTGACTTAAGTGCTAATTCTTCATCAAGACATACTTTCAACATAAATTCCAAATTTACAGGTAAAAATATTGGTATTGCCATAATAGACAGTGGAGTATACCCTCATAAATGCCTTACCACATCAAAGCATAAAATATCACTATTCTCTGATTTAATAAATAATATAAACTATCCATATGATGATAATGGTCATGGTACCTGTATATGCGGCATATTAAATGGAAACATGACTACAACAGAACACCAATTTAAAAGCATCTGCCCTAACAGCAAGCTTTTTTGTTATAAAGCTTTTGATAAATTAGGAAAAGGCTATGCATCTGATATACTATTTTCTATAAATCAGATAATTGAAATTTCAAAAGAAAATAACATTAAAGTAATATGCCTTCCATTTGAACTCTTAGCAAATAATATATATATACTAAATTTATTTAAATCCATATTTGATATATCTATAAAAAATGGTTTAATTCCTGTCACTTCCTGTGGCAGCATAAACACCATCTATAATTCAATTATGGGAATTGCAATATTGGATAACTGTATAACTGTAGGTGGTTTAGATGCTTTTTATTCCAATTCAAAAATGTATGATTATTCATCTGTAAATAACTTAAGTAAAAAGCTAAAACCAGATGTTTTAGCTCCTTGTGACAGTATTGTTTCATTAAATTGTGATTGCAGTTATATATCTGAAAAAAATGGCGTGAAATTATACCCTCATAACCTTAATGTTCCATACAAAACTTTTTCTGGTGTATCCTTATCAGCTGCATATATATCAGGAATTAGTGCTTTACTTTGTGAAAAAAATCCTGAAGCTGATTTTTATGATATTCTCTCACTTATAAAAGCGGCTTGTGAGAATTCTGAAAATATTCCTAAAAACCTTCAAGGCAATGGCATAATCAATATAAATGAACTTTATATATAACAAAAAATGCAGGCTATATATAGTAGTTCTGCATTTTTTTATTTGAATTTTTTGTATCATTATATAATGAATATTAAATTCTATAATTCAATATATATGTTATAATTATTTATACAATTAAAATATAATTAGAAAGGCAGAAAGCAATAAATGAGTACTTTTATTTTAAAAAATAGTTCTCAAAATTATACTCCTGTAAATAATATTTTCATAGATAAGTATATGCCTAATGCTAGAGGTGAATTTGTTAAAGTATACATCATGCTTTTAAAATATACTTTTTCTGGAGAACCTGGAATAAACTCTACAATACTTGCATCTAATTTGAATTTATTAGAATCAGATATAATGAATGCTCTTAACTATTGGAATAGTATTGGTATTATAAAATTAAACAGCATAGATCAAATGAATAATTTTAGCATAGAATTTTTAGATTTAACTGAAGAAACTTCTAATTCTAGTAGTAATCAGATAGATCTTTTGTCTGCATTAAACAGTTCAAGCACAAAAGGTATGCTTAAGGATATCGAATCATTACTTGCAAGACCACTTTCCCCTACTGAAATGTCAACATATTTAAGCTGGCAAAAAGATTTCGGTT
>CAZPRO010000109.1:0-8243 GCA_964588775.1 uncultured Clostridium sp. | reverse complement strand
TATAAAATTTAGTTATAAGTGCATAAAATTTCTATATATTCAAATAATAATAATGCTAAATAAAATGCAATTATTAAAAGTAATATATTTAGAAAGGAGTATGCTGCTAAGGAATAAATTATAAAAACATAAAGAAAAGCAGCAGTAAATAACTAATGAAAGCAACAGGAATAGTAAGAAGAATTGACGATTTGGGAAGAGTTGTAATTCCTAAAGAAATAAGAAGAACATTAAGAATAAGAGAAGGAGATCCACTAGAAATATTTACTGATCGTGATGGAGGAGTAATTTTGAAAAAATATTCTCCTATTGAAGAATTAACTGATTTCTCTAAAGAATATTGTGACAGTTTACAACAAGTAATTGGTCATATTGTATTAATTTGTGATAAGGATGCTTTTGTGTCAATAAGTGGAGCAGCAAAGAAAGAATATATAGATAGAAAAGTAAGCAATGAATTAGAGAAAATTATGACTGAAAGAAAAACAGTTTTATTAAATAAAAGCAATAATTCAGTAATACCATTGTATAATGATGATGATTCATTATATAATAGTCAGGTTATAGCTCCAATAATAGCCGAAGGAGATGAGATTGGTGCTGTAATAATATTATCTAAAGAACAGGATGTTGAATTAGGTGAAGTAGAAACAAAATTAGTAGAGACAGCAGCAGCATTTTTAGGAAAACAAATGGAATAATACTTAAAATAAAGTCATAATGCCTTCAAATTTACAATAAAAATTATTAGTAGTATGTGTAAATTTGGAGGCGTTTTTTATGAAGAAACAATCGCTAATGAAAGCAAGCCTTATTTTAGGTGTAGCTGGGATTCTTTCAAAATTTCTTGGACTTTTCTTTAGATGGCCCTTAATAATGCTCATAGGAGACGAAGGAGTAGGATATTATCAAATGTCTTACCCATTATATATGTTTTATATAGCACTTGCATCAGGAATTCCTATAGCAATTTCAAAAATAATTTCAGAAAAAAGTGCAGTAAATGATATAAAATCCATGTTTGAAACTATAAAAGAGTCTTTTATTTTAATGATAATAATAGGCACAGGTGTTAGTATTTTTATGTTTTTTATGGCAAAGCCCATAATACATGTATTAAAATGGGACGAGAAAGCATATTATTCATTAATAGGCATTTCTTTTGCTCCTATTGTTATATCATTTTTGACGGTTTTCAGGGGTTTTTTTCAGGGTTTACAAAATATGAATAATGTTGCTTTATCACAAATAATAGAACAACTAGGAAGAGTTATATTTGGTGTTGGTCTAGCAGTTCTTTTAGTGTCAAAAGGAATAGAATATTCTGCTGGTGGAGCTGCATTTGGAGCAACAATGGGAGCTGCATTTGGAAGTCTGTATTTATATTCAAAATATAAAAAGACTAAAAAATATTATGGAATAAAAAAAGTAAAGGTCAATAGTGAAATAATGGAGTTAATTCTAAAGATAGCTATACCTATATCATTAGGAGCTACAGTAGGAACAATAATGAATCTTATAGATTCAATATTAGTACCACAAAAATTACTAGAGGCTGGTTTGACTGCAGTTCAAGCCACAATACTTTATTCACAATTAACAGGAAAGGCAGCGGTAATAGTAAATATTCCTCTAACTTTATCTATGGCAGTATGTACATCATTAATACCAGCAATAGCAGAAAGTTATGTGTTAAAAAGAAAAGTTGAAGTTAAAAATAAGATTAATATGTCGCTAAAGCTAGGAATGATTATTGCGTTACCATGTTTTTTAGGACTATTTTTTATGTCTGAACCCATAATGAAACTTATATTTCCAGGACGATATGAAGGTTTTGAAATATTAAAATATTTATCCATAACCATTCCATTTATAATATTAACTCAAACTACTACATCCATATTGCAAGGTACAGGAAATTATATAAAACCTATAATAAACCTTCTTATAGGATGTATTATAAAAATAATTTTGACCTGGTATCTTGTTTCTATGCCAAATATAAATATATATGGTGCAGTAATGGGATCTATAAGTGCTTATTTAACAGCTTCAATATTAAATATGGTGGATTTGAAATTAAAATTAAAAATGAAATTTAATTTTTATCACATTATAGTTAAACCTATTTATGCATCTATTGGAATGATTTTTGCAGTAATATTATTTTATAATAAAGTAGATATAGGTGTTTACAGCAGTGGAATAAAATGTATTATATCAATATTTGTTGGTATGGTTATTTATGTTATATTAATACTATTATTAAGAGTTTTTAAAATTACAGAGTTAAAAGAAAAAATAAGGAAAATGTAACAGGAGTGATACTTTATGATAAAAATACTTGGGGTAGGACCAGGAACTACAGAATATTTAACTTTTCAAGCCATGAGAGAACTTGAAGAAAATAAAAATATAGTTTTAAAAACTGGAAAACATTCAATAGCAGAATATTTACGAAATAAAGGTATTGAATTTAAAACATATGATAATATATATAAAGAAAATTTAGAAGAATTTATTGATTATATTGCAGAAGATTTAATAGAAAAGCATAAAAAATGTAATAATATAGTTTATGTGGTTCCAGGACATCCTTTAATAGGTGAAAAATCTGTAACAAGGTTAATTGCTTTATGTAAGAGTAACAACATAAATTACAAATTTATACCGACAATGAGTTTTATAGATATTTTAATGGAAAGAATGGAATTGGATTTAGCAGAAGGATTAACAATAGTAGATGCATTTGATATAAAAAATCAAATTTTTAATAAAAGAATAGGGACAGTAGTTACTCAGATATATGATGGTTTTATTGCATCGGAAGTGAAATTAAAATTATTAGATTTTTATAATGGTGAAACAGAAATTGTGTATATAAAGAATTTAGGAATAGAAGAAAAGGAGTGCATAAGAAAGATAAAATTATATGAATTAGACTGTCAACAAGATATAGATTGTTTAACTATAATATATATACCTAAAGATGTTAATAATAAAAAAGATTTTAATGATTTATTAGATATAATAGATACCCTTAGAAGTGAAGATGGGTGTCCATGGGATAGGGAACAAACTCATGAATCAATGAGAAAGGCAATGATAGAAGAAGCCTATGAAGTAGTTGATGCTATTGACAGAAATGATTATGACGGAATGATAGAAGAACTTGGGGATGTGCTTTTCCAGGTAATATTTCATTCAGCTATGGGTAAGAGTGAAGAATGTTTTGATATTTGGGATGTAATAGAGGGGATATGTGCAAAGATGATATATAGACATCCTCATGTATTTGGAGACAAAAAAAGCATAGCAAATTCAGATACAGTGTTAAAGAAATGGGAAGAATTGAAAAAGAAAGAAAAAGGATATTCTGATTTCATAGATGAGCTGAATGGAATTGCAAAAGGATTACCAGCAACATTAAGGGCTCATAAAGTTCAAAAGAAAGCCAGGGAAATAGGCTTTGACTTTAAAAATATAAATCAAGCAGTTGATAAATTAAAAGAAGAAATAAATGAAGTTTTAGATGTATATAATATGGGAAAAATGGATAAAATAGAAGATGAAGTTGGTGATTTGCTATTTAGTGGTGTAAACATAGCAAGACTGTTAAAAGTAGATGAAGAATTAGCATTAAACAAAACTACAGATAAATTTATAAAAAGAATGATCTATATAAGTAAGGCTGCAAAAGAACAAGGAAAAAAATTAGAAGAACTAAATCTAGATGAAATGAATAAACTGTGGGAAACTTCAAAAAATAAAGTAATATTATAATAAAATAAAGGAATTTTTTAGTTTTTGCAGAATATTTCTTATAGAGTAGTTGTGCTATAAGTCTAAATTAGGATGTAATCTTGTTTATTTCTTTATATAGAATATGTTTTTCTATAGACGTTGAGGAAAAGAGGTTATATAATAAAGAAGAGTAGCTTAGTACATAAATACAAGCAGTTTAAGAAAACTATAACTGTATTTTAAGGAGGATGTTATTGTGAATAAATCAGAATTAATTACTAGTATGGCAGAAAAAAGTGAATTAACAAAGAAGGATGCTGAAAAAGCATTAAAAGCTTTTATTGAGAGTGTAGAAGAAACTTTAGAAAGCAATGGAAAAGTTCAATTAGTTGGATTTGGTACTTTTGAAACAAGAGTAAGAAAAGCTAGAAAAGTAAGAAATCCAAGAACTGGAGAACCTTTAGATATAGCTGAATCAACAGTTCCAGTATTTAAAGCAGGTAAAGAATTTAAAGAAAAAGTTAACAAATAATTTAGCTTTATACTAGAAGAGCCCGAAAATTTCGGGTTCTTTTGATTAGAAGGAGATATTATATGAGGTTAGATAAATATTTAAAAGTTTCAAGAATAATAAAGAGAAGAACAGTAGCAAAAGAAATATGTGAAAGTGGAAGAATAAGTATAAATGGAAAATTAGCTAAGCCATCTACAAAGATAAAAGAAGGCGATATAATAGAAATACAATTTGCAAATAGGAATTTGAAAGCACAAATAATAAACATAGCAGAACATGTAAAAAAAGAAGATGCTAAAGAAATGTACATAATAATAGAAGGAGAAGAAGATAAGGAGTAATTGTATATTTTAAGTCATGTATAAAAATTCTAAATTCTAAATATTCTTTAAAAATCATATATGTATAATAAGGAGATTTGGAAGGAGGAATTGTTATGGAAAAAAAATCAGATAGCAATATATCAAAAAAATCTAATTTGAATTTAGAAAATAGGAATAGATTAACAATAAGTGGAGTAATAGAAGTAATTAATTTTGACGAAATAAAAATTAATTTAAATACAATCCTTGGTAATTTAATTATTAAAGGAGAAAATTTAAAAATGAATAAATTGGACGTGCAAAATGGTGAAGTAATAATTTGTGGAGATATATCTTCTATGGTTTATAATGAAAAAAATATAAAAAAGAATAATGAATCTATAATAAAAAGGTTGTTTAAATAGAAATGCCTCTTACAATTACTGCCCAGTTCAATATGATATTTTTTAGTTTGCTTTCAGGAATTATTATTGGAATATTATTTGATGTATATCGTATTGTTCGTGGAATATGCAAAATACAAATTGTTATTGTTATTGAAGATATTCTATTTTGGATATTAACAGCTATGGTCGTATTCACCTTTTTGTTATATACAAATTATGCATTTTTAACCATGTATGTATATATGCTTATTATTTGTGGTGCTGCTTTTTATATTGCTTTTATAAGCAGACAATTTTATCATATAGAAAAAAGATTAGTAATAGGAATATCAAAGTTTTTCAGAATAATAAATAAAAGAATATTATATGTGTTAAGATTAATAACATATATGCTTTTAGATAAGGATAATTGAGAAAAAATCACTTGAATATTATTAATATAGTGTTTAAAATATAATTAGGTGAAGTGATATAATAGAGGTTATATATTATGGTGAAGAAGTCAATGTTAAAGAAGATACTCATAATTGCTTTTTTAATTATATTTTCTATTGGCTATATAAGACAAATTGTTACTATGAATAGAATAGAAAAAGAAATACTTGAAAGGGAGTCTCAGTTAGAAGAAATTAAGGAACAAAATACTAGGCTTCAGGATGAAGTTAAGAAAATTAATGAAGGTTCTACAGAGTATCTTGAAAAATTAGCTCGAGAAAGACTTGGAATGATTAAGCCTGATGAGAAGGTAGTTAATATCAATATTAATAATGAAAAAGATAAGGAACAAGACTCTAACTAAATATTATTCTATTAAAACTTTTTATAATAAATAGTTTATTAAGGACATATGCTATGCAGATGGTTCTTTAGTATATATTTAAATTTTAAGGAGGAATATTTTAAACATGACCTTAATGGCAGGAAACATAGTAGAAGGCACAGTGGTAAATATTACGAATTTTGGAGCTTTTATTGAAGTAGAAGGAAAAACAGGATTGGTTCACATTTCAGAAGTTGCAGACTCTTATGTGAAAGATATTAGACAACATTTAAAAGAACAAGACAAAGTAAAGGTTAAAGTAATTTCAATTGATGACAATGGTAAAATGAGTCTTTCTATAAAACAGGCTAACATGAATTTACCAAAAAAATCAGTTAAACCAGCTGAAATTGATTGGAAGGCAAATGAAAAGAAAAAGAGTGCTGGAAATTTTGAAGATATTATGTCTAAATTCTTAAAAGATAGTGAAGAAAGAATGCAGGATGTAAAAAGACATCAAGAATTTAAAAGTAAGAACAGCAAAAAAGGATTTTAGAAATCTTTGAAATATGTAGAATGAATTAATGATTGATAGTTCAATTAAATTTATTCTACATTATATTTTTATAAAAAATAATTATAGAAAATTATGTTGACAGTGTGCAGATTATGCATTATAATAAATTTTGTTGCTAGCAAATATATTTTGCAATGTGCCGAAGTGGCGGAACTGGCAGACGCACAGGACTTAAAATCCTGCGGTGGTTAAACACCGTACCGGTTCGATTCCGGTCTTCGGCACCAACATATAATTATATAAATTCAATATCGCGGGGTGGAGCAGTTGGTAGCTCGTCGGGCTCATAACCCGAAGGCCGTAGGTTCAAGTCCTGCCCCCGCAACCATATGGCGGAATAGCTCAGCTGGCTAGAGCACTCGGTTCATACCCGAGGTGTCGTAGGTTCAAGTCCTATTTCCGCTACCAAAAGTGCCGAAGTGGCGGAACTGGCAGACGCACAGGACTTAAAATCCTGCGGTGGTTAAACACCGTACCGGTTCGATTCCGGTCTTCGGCACCAAAAAGAGATTTTATCATATATTATATAAATTATGCCGAAGTGGCGGAACTGGCAGACGCACAGGACTTAAAATCCTGCGATGGTTAAACATCGTACCGGTTCGATTCCGGTCTTCGGCACCAAAAGACTTAAGTATTTAACTTAGGTCTTTTTGTTTTATATAGATTAATTAATAATATGTAAAACAAAAAATGTGATTAGTAAAAAATATTGACATAATATAATGAGAATTATAAAAGATTTGAGTATAAATAATAATAGAAAAGATAAAAAATAAAATAACTTGTCCTACGAAAAATAAAAAGGCTTTCATATTATGACACATATCGAAAAGAAATAATGCTATAATTTATTTACATAATTTGGAAAAGAGGGCGGGGAGAATGCAGCAGGAATTAAATGTTGATATTGTTAAAAATACTAATCCAATAAAAAGCAAAATAGATATGTTTATAGCATTAAAAAATCCAAGAGTGAAATTAATAATGATGTTTATTGTAGGCTTTTTATTTGCACGGGTAAATTTACTTTTAAATGTAAATGATGAGAAAGGCTTTGCTCCATTTGGGTTGGCTTATATAATGGCAATTTTTGTTCAAAATAAAAGAAATCAATACGTAGCTGCTTTATTAGGAGTTGTAACTGGATATTTATCCATACAGCAGCAAATAGTTGAATTATATCCATATTTATTTTCTATAATAATTATGAGTGTCATATATTTTAGTTTAGTGGATAATATAAAAAAGTTCTTTAAATATATAAATGCTATTGTTGTTTTAATATCTTTTATATTATGTGGGATAATTATATATAAATATGAATTCAGTGTTAATTTAATGTTAAGTGGTGTTCAATTATTAATGATATTGCCTGTATATTATATAGTTATGTATGCTGTTAATTCATTAGAAGATATACATGTAAATAAAATTGTTTCTACAGAAGAGATTATAAGTGTATCCATAATGCTTTGTTTAATTGTAGCTGGATTTGGGAATTTCAATTTTTATGGATATTCTATAAGAAATATTATTGCATTAGTGATTGTTTTTTTAATTTCATATTGTGGTGGTGCTGCTTATGGAACAATGATTGGTGTTTTGATGGGGGTAATAACTGGACTATCTGTAAACAATATGGAAATGTATATTGCCTTTTTTGGAATTGGAGGTTTAATTGTAGGGGTATTTAAAGATACAGGGAAAATAGTTTCTATGATAGCTGGAAGTTTAATATATTTAATACTGGGAGTTTACTCTAATAATTTGGATATATATCTTATAGTAGAAGTTCTATTATCAGCTGGTTTATTTTTGATTATTCCAAAAACATTATATAAAGATATTCAAGCTGAAATAAACCCTGAAAAAAGAAAAAATATTATATATAATGATAATCTGAATGGAATTAAGGAGCAATTTAATTTAAAAGTAA
>CAZPRO010000108.1:0-8284 GCA_964588775.1 uncultured Clostridium sp. | reverse complement strand
AGGTAAGACCTAAAACAAATGGTCGAGCTGATGGTAAACTTGTAAGTGCAATTGTGAAAGAATATTTAAATAATAAATAATAGAAAAGCTTAGGTATAGTGCCTAAGCTTTTTTATTATTTATTAAATTACATATCATTAAATGTGCCTGTATATCATAAATTAATATGAATAGATATATAGGAGGACTTGTGTGTGGAGGAAAAGTTTCAAAAAGGTAAGGAAAAAATATTAAATAAATTTGACTTCCCTAAAGATATAGCTATGGAACTGCCTAAAATTATTGTAATTGGAAATAAGGAAATAACTATAGAAAATCATAAAGGACTGCTTGCTTTTGAAAGTAATTTAATAAAAATAAATTCCAGACTGGGTGCAATACTCATAAATGGAGAAAATTTTGAAATACTTTTTATTGGAGATTCAACAATGACTATAAGTGGAAATTTTTATGGAATTTCATATGAGAGGTGATTTTCTGTGAAGATAAATAGTTTTAAAGCAGGCATGATAAAGCTGGAAGTAAATGCAATAAAAGTGGAAAAGATTCTTAATGCTTTGTGGAAAAACCAGATTAATGTTACCAGTATAGAAAAAATAAATATTGCAACAATAAGATTTAATATATTGTATAGTGATTTAAAAACAGCAGTGCCTATAATAAAGAAGTTTCATGGCAAATATAGAATGGTATGGACTGATAATCTGGTGACTTTTCTATTTTGGCTAAAAAAAAGAATTATCTTTGTTTCCGGGGTGATTTTATTTTTTGGAGTTATATATTTTCTTTCTAATTATATATGGGCAATTGAAATAAAAACAGAAAATAACCTATCTCCCTTTGAGGTAAGGCAGGAATTAAAATCTATAGGTATAAAACCAGGAATAAATAAAAATAAAATTAATGTTTATAATATTGAAAAGAAAATGGAAGATATAGATGATGTAATAATGTGGATAAGAGTAAGGATACAGGGTTCAACTTTAAAAGTATTTGTAAAAGAGAAAGTTACTCCTCCAGAAATTGACATAGAAAGACCTTTTGGAGTTTATGCAAAAATGGATGGAGAAATAAAAAGAATATATACTTTTTCGGGAAATCCTGCTGTTATGCCAGGGGATATAGTGAAAAAGGGAGATGTATTAATATCATCTAAAGAAGGCAGAGAGGGATTTGAAAAAGAAGTTAAGCCTTATGGAAGGGTTATAGCAAATACTTTTTATACCAAGGAAACTGAAGTGCAGGTAAGTGGAACCATTCAGGAGCAGACAGGAAACAAATCCAGTGATATATTTATTAATATTTGTAATAAAAAAATTTACTTAAAAAAACATATAAAACCTTTTGAGAGTTATGATAAAATAGAAGAAAGAAATGGAATAATAAATAAAATTATTTATTACGAAAAAAAAAGTAAAGAAATAAATTTAAATAAAGATACAGAAATACAAAAATGCTGCCAGTCCATGGAGAATAACTTAAAAAGTAATTTATCCAATGATGCTCTTATTGTTGACAGGAAAATTGAGACTTATGAAAAAGAAGAAGGAAAATTAGTTATAAGGGCAATATTTACTGTGGAACAAGATATAGCAGAAAATGATTGGTGATAATTATCATAAGCATTAATATGAAAAGGTGATAAACATGAAAAATAATGTTAATAGAAAAAGGGAAAGATTAAGGCTCAAAAGAATTATAATTTTTGCTTGTTCCTTTATTTTTTTATATGCTCTGGCAGCTACAGCCATAGCTCCAAAGCAGTATACTTTAAAAGAAGGAGACATACCAAGGGTTGACATAAAAGCACCAAGGGAAATTATTGATGAAAGTGCAACAAAGACAAAGGAAATTGCTGCTGTAGAAAAGGTTGGAAAACAATATACATTAAAAAGTGATGTTGAAACAAATGCACAAAATGATATAAAACTGCTTTTTGAGAAATTGAAAAGCATTAATTCTCCTCAGAATTCTGATACAGTTATGTCAGAGACAGAAAAAATATCTCAGTTAAAAAAGTTAAATATAATGTCAGGTATGGAAGTCAGCATTACAGATGAAGAATATAAATCCTTGTTATCAATTTCTAGTGGAGATTTGGATAAGATTCAAGGCAGTATATTTGATATAATAAATTCTGCTTATGAAAAAAATATTGAAGAAAATGATGAGGAGTATTTAAATCAGGTACGGGCAGCATCAGCAGATAGGATTAGTGAGTTTGAAGCAGATCAGAATGTAATTCTTACCCTTCAAAAAATAGTATCAGCTGAAATAAATCCTAATTTCTTTTATGATGAAGCTAAAACAAATGAAAAAATTGAAGAAGCTAAAAAAAGCGTTTCTAAAGTAATGATAAAGCAGAATCAGATAATAGTAAAAGAAGGAGAACCTGTAACAGCAGAACAGATTCAAATACTTTCAGAACTTGGAATGTTAAATGATAAAAATTCTAAAACCTATGTGTATGTATATTTTACCCTTGCCATACTTTTATTTATTATAATGTATCTGCAGTTTAGCTTTATAAAGCATAATTACATAAAGATATTTGCAGATACAAAGAAAATAATACTTATAAATGTTATTAACATATTATCTGTTGTTTTTGCAAGGGTGCTGGAATTGGTGTCTCCTTTGTTAATGCCCTTTGCATGTGCACCAATTTTACTATCTCTTCTTGTAAATTACAGAATATCCCTTGTTGTAAGCTGTTATAATGTAATAATTATTAGTGCAATTAATGGATTTGATATACAGCTTTTAATAATAGGCATGATTAATGCCATACTAGGTTCCATTCTGTTAAAGAAGATGAAGCAGAGAAATGAACTTATATATACTACTGGATATATTGCTGTAATAAGTTCTATTCTGGGTATTACTACAGGTATACTAATATCAAGTGATTTAAAAGATATTCTTATAAGGAGTGGAATAACATTTATTGCAGGTATTTTGTCTGGGGTGTCTGCCATGGGAATTCTGCCCTTTTTAGAAAGTACCTTTAATGAAATTACCATATTAAAATTATTGGAACTTTCAAATCCTAATACACCATTATTAAAGAGGTTGATAATGGAGGCACCAGGAACATACCATCACAGTGTTATGGTTGCAAACTTGGCAGAACTTGCAGCAGAGGAAGTTGGAGCTGATGCTGCTCTTGCAAGAGTTGGAGCTTATTATCATGATATAGGAAAACTTCAAAGACCATATTTTTTTGGAGAAAATTTAATGGGAATGGAAAGTCCTCATGACAGCATTCAGCCTAATATGAGTGCTTCAATAATAATATCTCATGTTAAAGATGGTGTAGAACTTGCTAAAAAAAATAAACTTCCAAAATCAATTATTGACATAATTGCACAACATCATGGGAATTCTCTTGTAAAGTATTTTTATTATACAATGAAGAATAACAGCCCTGAAGGAACTGAAATAGATGAAAAAGATTATAGATATGAAGGGCCGATTCCTGATTCCAAAGAAGCAGCTGTTATAATGCTGGCAGACAGCACAGAAGCAGCTGTAAGATCCATTAAAGAACATACAAAAGAAAAAATTGACAAAATGATTAATGACATTATTAATGATAAACTTTCAAGCGGCCAGCTTAATAATTGTGATCTTACATTAAAGGATATAGAAAAGATTAAAAAATGTTTTATAACAAGTATGAATGGGTTATATCATGAGAGAATTGAATATCCTAAAGAAAAGAAATAAAGGAATGAATGAAAATGATATATGATGATAATAGACAAAATAAAATAGAGGTTAATGATGAATTTGTTAACAATTTAAAGAAAGTAATAAATTTTGCATTAGAAGAAGAAGAAGTGAAAGTACAAACAGAAGTTTCTCTTTTGTTTGTGGATAATGAAGAAATAAGGCAGATAAATAAAGAAACAAGAAATATAGATAAATCTACAGATGTATTATCATTTCCAATGCTGGAATTTCATAATGGCAGAGTATTTAAGGAAGAATATAAGGATTACCAATTTGGGCCAGCAGAATGTGACGGAGATGAACTTATATTAGGAGATATTGTCTTATCCTTAGAAAGAGCTAAAGAGCAGAGTGTTGAATATAATCATTCTTTTGAAAGGGAAGCTTCCTATTTAGTGGTTCATTCAGTACTGCATTTGTTAGGTTATGACCATATGCAAGAAGAAGAAAAGAAAATTATGAGAGCTAGAGAAGAAGAAATATTAGGTAAGCTAAACATTTTTAGATAATAATTAAAATAGGGGGTGGTGCTTATGAAAATTAAAAAAACCTTAGATAGTTTTAATAATGCTATTAATGGAATAATAGATACTGTAAGAACAGAAAGAAATATGAAAATACATCTTATAGCATCTTTAGGAGTGTTAATTGCTTGTTTCTGTTTTGATATAAGTAAAAGTGAATTTCTGGTTTTAGCAGTGACAATTACCATGGTAATTGCAGCAGAGCTGGTTAATACAGCAATAGAAGCAGCTATAGACATGACAACAAATTATTATCATCCTCTGGCAAAAGTGGCTAAAAATGCAGCAGCAGGAGCTGTATTAGTAACAGCCATTAATGCATTAATAATTGGTTATGTAATTTTCTGGGATAAGTTGTCCCACTTGTCATATACATTGATTTCAAAAGTGAAAAATTCAGAACCATATACTATGCTTATAGTTTTAGTAATAGTATGTATTGTAACCATAATAGTAAAGGCTATTTTTGGTGAAGGAACTCCCCTTAAAGGCGGAATGCCAAGTGGACATAGTGCTTTGGGATTTTCTATAGCAACTGCCATATCATTAATAACAGAAGAACCTATATGTATAGTGCTCAGTTTTATTTTAGCCTTTATAACAGCTCAAAGCAGAGTTGATTCTGAAGTTCACAGCATATTAGAAGTAGTGGTGGGAGGAATATTTGGAGTACTTCTTACTCTTTTTATATTTACCATATTTAGAATTGGATAAATAGCAATAATAGTGTTATACTATTCATACAATTTGTATACAATAATTTTGATATTACTACTAAAGAAAATCTATAAGATGTTGATTTTTAAGGAGGAAATATGTTTAAATCTGGCTTTGTTTCTATAGTTGGTAGACCTAATGTGGGAAAATCCACTTTATTAAATTACATAATGGGAGAAAAGTTGTCAATAGTGTCCAGCAAACCACAGACAACAAGAAATAATATACAGACTATTCTAACACGTGACAATTATCAGCTGGTGTTTGTAGATACGCCAGGTATTCATAAGCCTAAGCACAAACTGGGTGAATATATGGTAAGTTCGGCACAGGATGCAACAAAAGATGTTGATTTAGTATTGTTTTTAAGTAATCCCTGTGATGAAATTGGAAAAGGAGATAAGTTTATTCTTGAAACATTAAAAAATAAAAAATGTCCTGTTTATTTTGTGCTGAATAAGGTAGATGAAAATACTCAGGAAAGGGTAGCTGATACTTTAAAAATGTTTAGTGAAGAATTTGATTTTGACGAAATAATCCCCATATCAGCCATAAAAGGGAAAAATGTCGATGTTCTTCTTGATTTAATGGTAAAGGCTATGCCTGAAGGACCTAAATATTATCCAGATGATATAATAAGTGATGTACAGGAAAAATTTGTTGTAGCAGAAATTGTTCGTGAAAAAGCATTAAGAACATTGAGAGATGAAGTACCTCATGGAATTGCAGTAGATGTAATTCAAATGAAACAAAATGAAAAAGGCAAATATAATATAGAAGTAGACCTTATTTGTGAAAAGAATTCCCATAAGGGAATAATAATAGGAAAAAATGGTCAGTGCTTAAAGAAGATAGGCGAAAGTTCAAGATATGAAATTGAAAAATTTTTAAGACAAAAAGTAAATATAAAAATCTGGGTTAAGGTAAGAAAAGAATGGCGGGATAATAATAATTTATTAAGAGAATTAGGATACAAAAAGAATAAATAGTTATGTTACAACAATCCCTATTTAGAACAAGGGCAGTTATAATAAAAACTCAGGATTATAAGGAAAATGACAAATTGGTATGGCTATATACAGAAAATTTAGGAAAAGTAACTGCCATTGTCCGAGGAGCTAAAAAAAGCAAGAGCAAATTTCTATCATTGACTCTGCCGCTTTGTTATGGTGACTATATGCTTTATAAGGGTAAAAGCCTTTACAATCTTCAAGAAGGTAAAATAATTAATTCCTTTCAGGGACTTTTAGATAATCTAGATAAATTGACATATTCTTCATATTTGTGTGAACTTATAGATATAGCCTGTGAGTTTGATGAAATTAATAACAATCTTTTTAAGACTCTTGTAGAAACATTGTATTTACTAAATACAGATGCTTTGGACTATGAACTGCTTTTAAGAGGGTTTGAACTGAGACTTTTAAGCAATACTGGCTACAATTTAAATCTTGAAACATGCAGTATATGTAATAAAAAAATAGCTGTAAGCAACTATATAAGTTTAAGCAACTTTGGAGGTGTATGTGATGAGTGCCCTAAAGAGCATGGCATTAGTATTTCTAAAGGTGCATATAATGCTTTAAAGTTCTTAAAAAATATTCATATGAGTAAAATATACAGATTAAATCTTAATAGTGAAATAAAGCGGGAAATTGAGAAAGTCACAACATTTCTAATAGGTAGTAATTATACAAGAAAACCTAAAAGTTTAGAAATATTAAAATATATTAAGGAGTGATTAGATATGGAAAAAATAACATTAGAAAAAGTGGATATGGTAAGAGAAAGAATGAATGTAACATATGAAAAAGCTAAAGAAGCATTAGAAGCAAGTGATGGAAATGTATTAGATGCAATAATTTATATTGAAAAAGAAAAACTTAATGAAGAAACACAGGATAGTACAGAAAGCTATTGTGAAGATTTTGAAGAAGAATTTAAAAAATGCATTTCTATAGAAGAATTAAAAAAATACATTAAGGAACTAATAGAAAAAGGAAATGTAACAAGAATAAAAATAAAAAAGGATGATAAAGTTATAGTTGATATGCCTGTTAATGCAGGAGTTGCAGGTGCTGTAATAGGAATAATTATTCCTCAGATTCTAGCTGTAGCATTAATAACTGCAATAATAGCTCAAATAACAGTAGAAATAACAAAAGAAGATGGTACAGTTGAAGTAATAAACAAATATGTATCTAAAATGGCTGAAGATGTAAAAGAAAAGGCGTCAGACATAGCTGATATGGTAAAAAATAAAATGAATGAAGTAAGAAATGATGCAATGAAAAAAACTCATAAAGAAGATTCAGCTTTTGAAGATGGTGATACTGTGTATACTTATACAGTAAATTTTGAAGAAGATAAACCAAAGGAAGAAGACAAATCACAAGAAGAATAAAATGCTGAAAAAGTAAAAAAAGTAAGTTGAAAAATAAGTATTTTAGAAATATTTAGTTAATTTATTTGATTTTTCTGAAAATTTAGTCTAGTCAAAATAAAATTAAATGGTATAATTAGATTGTGGTAATAAATTTAACAAAATTGACTAAATATTTCTTGTATTTATAGAAAGAGGGATAGGATGAATTTATCATCTAGACAGGAAGAAATAATAAATTTGGTTAAAGCTTATGAGCCAATTACAAGTGAGGCGTTAGCTGAAAGACTTGGAGTAACAAGAGCAGCTTTAAGGGCAGACCTTGCTGTTTTAACAATGATAGGAACTCTTGCTGCAAGACCTAAAGTAGGTTATGTATATGTAGGGGAATCATCAAGAAATATGCTTTATGAGTATATAACCAAAATCAAAGTAAAAGAAATAATGTCTAAGCCTATAACTGTAAGTGAGGATACTATGGTTTATGATGCAATCGTATTCTTATTTTTAAATGATGTGGGAACATTATTTGTGGAAAATAATGGCGTGTTAACAGGAGCTATTTCAAGAAAGGATTTTTTAAAGATTTCAATAGGTGGAACAGATATACATAAGGTTCCTGTAGGGGTTATAATGACAAGAATGCCTAACATTATTTGTGCCCATGAAAATGATAATGCCTATGATATAGCAAAAAAAATTATTGAACATGAAATAGATTGTATCCCTATTGTTAGTGAATTTGTTAATAATGAAAACAAAAATGGCATAAGAGTAATAGGTAAGGTTTCAAAAACCAATATAACAAAGCTATTTGTAAAATTAGGACAGACAAAAGATTTATAAACTAGGTAACTACGAGCCAAAACCTGGATCGATAGTATATATATTTGAGAAATTATAATAGAGAGGGAGTATTGAAATG
>CAZPRO010000107.1:0-8301 GCA_964588775.1 uncultured Clostridium sp. | reverse complement strand
TCTGAAAATATATAATTATTTTCTTTACTCATAAAATCATCTCCATAACATAATAAATATTCTAATTTTTATATATTTCTTGTACTTGTTGTACATTTTCATATAAAATCAATATATAATGCTAGCTTTATAATATACTATAAAGCTTAAATGTTTTTTAACATTACAAGTCTAAAATAATTTCTTCGTCTAGTATTCTCTTGCATTCCTTCCAATCTGGCATGATCATATATAAGAAATTATAGAAATTATTATCATGATTTCTGTAAATCATATGAGTAAGTTCATGAAGAATAACATATTCTATGCAGTATTTAGGTGCTGTTATTAAATTTTTATTTAATATAATTATTTTCTTATCTATAATACATGATCCCCATCGAAGCTTCATTTTTCTTGTATGGATTTTCATCTCTGGAATACCATATTTCTTTACTGTAGCATATATCTTTTCATAACATTTTCTAAAGACTACACTGCATCTATAATTTATCCATTCGTTAATCAATGTTTGTTTACTTTTATAGTTATCTTTATCTTTTACATATAAATATATATATCCTCTAAAATATTTGATGCTTTCATCACTGTCTTCAACTACTTTAAGTCTATATTGTTTACCTAAATATTTTATATTTTCTCCACTTATTAATTTTTTCTTTATTGTATTTTCATTTTCATACATTTCAAATTCTTTAATCTGTTTTATAATCCAGTCTGCTTTTTTTTCTATAAAATCTAATATAAACTCTAAAGGTACATTATCTTTAGCAGTTACAATAATCTCTCCTGTATTTCTGATAGTTAAATTAACATTTTTAACTTTTTTTCTCTCTATGGAAAATATGATCTTTAAGTCACCATATTTTACTTCATATTTGTTCATGATTACCACCTAATATCGCTTTAATGCTACATTTTTGGTCTGTTCAATTATCTTGTCTATATCATCAAATGGAATATCTACATTATTATTATTTGTATAATCATAAAGAATATCATCTATTTCCTGTGCTATTTTATTATGAACATCAACATTATCATGCCAGTCTATTTTAGTATTTTCCTTTATAACATTATCAATATCTAATGATAATTTTCCAACATCATCGCTACTTATATTATACTGTGCATTACTTTCACTAATAATTTCATTTACTACACCATAAAATGCTTTAGCATTATCATTATTAATAATACATTCAGGATACACAGATTCATCTTTATTTTCTCTATACTTTTTAAGCAAATCTTCTATTTTTGCAAGATATTCATGATCAGCCGCTTCAGATAGCCTTTTCTTTTTATATTCTTCTATTATTTCTTCTATTCGGTCAGAAAACTTTTTATAATATGCCGGATTCTCCTCATACTTGACTGCTATACTCTTTTTTAAACGAGTTCTTATTGTATCAGCCTTTGAACGTTCACCTTCTATGGTTCTTAATTCTTTATCAAAGCCCTCTTTATCCAGTATGTCTACAGGAGCTGTTATCTTCATCATACCTTCTGCAGCTATATAATTATCAATTAATTTCTGCATCTTAGTTTCATAATCTTTAATATTTACTAAATCTGAATACCTATGCTTTGATGCTTCTCTTAAATTCTGATAGAACTTAAACTTATTTTTATATTCTTCAATTAAGTTTTCCTTTTCAACCACATCATATATTTTTTCAGAGCTTAGAACTATTGATAACTTTCCAGAAAATTTGGATAGCAATTCATTAAATTCTTTTCTTCTTAAATCATCACTAAGACTTAACATATATTCTTCAAAATCACTTTTATTTTTAATATTTGAAAAAAAGTCTGCAAGATCGGAATAATACTGTTTTATATCAGATATTACAGATGTTATGTCTTTTAAAACACCCTTTATCTGTTTTCCATCAAATTTTTCAAGTCCTGCACCAGAATACATTTCCATAGCTTCATCAAGTTTATCTATAAGACCTCTGTAGTCTATAATGAATCCATATTCTTTATTTTCATAAAGACGGTTGACTCTGGCTATAGCTTGAAGCAGAGTATGCTCTTTCATAACTTTATCCATGTATAAAACAGATGCACAAGGTGCATCAAACCCTGTTAAAAGTTTATCTACCACAATAAGAATATCCAAATCTCCATCTATAAATTCACTTTTTAACGTTTCTTCATAATCTGCTGGACCATTATATTTATCCATCATTTTCTTCCAAAATTTAATTACTATATCATCAGGCTCTTCATCTATAATTTCACAGCCTTCTCTTTCATCTGGTGCTGAAATAATAACTCCTGCCTTTAAATCCTCAAGCTCTTCAAATGCATTTAAATATCTTACTGCATCCTTCTTTCTTTCTGTTGCAAGCATAGCCTTAAATGGCATGTCTTTCAATTTATAATTTTTCATGAAATCTTCATTAATATCAAATGCAATAAGCTGTATTCTTTGATCACTTGATGCTATTTCTTTAAAAGATGCCCATTTATTATAAACCTGTCTCTTACATTTATCATTGAGATTTCTTGTTATTATATTAAGTCTTGAATCAATGGCAGCTTTATTTACACTCTGTTCAACCATTCTTCCTTCATATAAAAGGGGTACTATTGCCTTATCATCTACTGCCTGTTTTATTGTATACGCGTCTATTAATTCTCCTCCAAATCTCTGCAGAGTTTTATCATTTTTTAAAAGTGGAGTTCCAGTAAAACCTAAGTAGCAGGCATTAGGAAATACTTTTTTCATTTTTATATTTAATAGATTATACTGACTTCTGTGGGCTTCATCAACTAATACAAATATATTCTTAGACTCTTCTTTTTCTCCGCTTTTAGCTGCTGCTTCAAATTTATTTATTACAGTTGTAATAATATCTACATCACTATTTTTAATGAGATTAATAAGATTTTGACCAGTTGCTGCTTTTACAGCCTTTAATCTTGTATGATTAAATGTTTGATTTATCTGTTTATCCAAATCAATTCTATCTGTAACAACAACAACTCTTGGTTTTAATTCCTTTAGAAAATCAAAAATATATCTAGAAAGCATAACCATAGTAAGGGACTTTCCAGACCCTTGAGTATGCCATATTACACCACTCTGGCGATTTCCATTTTCATCAGTTTCATTGATTGTTTTCAATATCTTTTTTACACAGAAATACTGCTGATATCTGCATATTTTCTTTGTATTTTTATCAAATATAGTGAAATATTTCATTATTTCCATTACTCTTTCCTTATTAAATAATGAAATTATGTTTTTATCTTGATTGGTAGGCTCTCTGTTAACTACTGTATTTTTCAAATTATAAGTTAGCCACTTTTTGTTTTGCTCCTTCCATTCACTCCAGAACTTTTTCGGAGTTCCTGCTGTTGCATACATTACTTTATTTGTATTTGTAGCCATGGCTATTTGTATAAATTTAAAAAGATGTGGTATATAATCTTTAGATTGATTTCTTATTGTCTGACTTATTGCTTGGACTGTATCTACTGATGGTTTTTTACATTCAATAGTTCCAAATGGTATTCCATTAATAAACGTAACAATATCAACCCTTGCATTAGTAGTTCCATCTTCTCTTTCAACCACAAACTCTTTTGTTACATAGAAATCATTCTTATTATTAAATCTATCTTTTTTGATATCCCAGTCTATAAATCTAATTGTAAAACTACGTTTATTCCCATCTTCTAATGTTTCAGTGTAGCTTCTTCCAAGCATTAAAGAATCATATATCTTTTCATTTGTTAAAACAAGCCCATCTGTAAGAGCTTCATTCAAATCATCAATAGCATTATCAATGTTTTTTTCACTGAACTTGTACTTTTTCCCTTTGTATGTATATGAATTAATTTCATTTAACTTTTCTTTTAATATAGGCTTTAATAAAACATTATAAAAATTCCCCCTAAGTTCTTTCATTAGTTTAGGTTCCAAATATTTATAACCCAAATTTTTTAATACATCTAAAGCACTTTCCTGACTTATCTTGCTTTCATCAAAATCTGCCCCATTCATGATGAAATCCCCCTCCTTGCACAATTCTTGCTATATGTTAAACGTGCTAACCTAACTGTCAGCACGTTTAAATACTTTAATCACATTTTACTCTTACTATTCCAGTTAATAATAACTGCATTAACCCTTTTTTCTGGTTCTTTAATGCTTCAAGCTCTTTCTTTAATAAGTTTATTTCTTTGTCTGCTGTTAATAGAATTTTTGAAATTGCTTTCTGCTCCTGTACTGATGGAATAAACATAGGAACTGTCTGCAATGAATCAAATGATAACGAATCCCTTACGCTTCCCTGAAGTAATTTGGGGATATAGTTTAAAAATAAATTACTTTTTAAGAAATAGTACAAGTATTCTTTTATTAATCCATCATTGCACTTAAATATTACATACATAGGGCTTAACAATCCACTTTCAAATGATGATAACAAATCTATTGAACCTACATTTATTCTTGATGGATTATATGCAAATTCACCCTTAGAAACAATCTTATAACTAGTTAAGTTTTCACTTGCAACTACTCTTTCAAACTGATCTGCTTGCAGAATAAAACCTAATTTATTTGTTACACTTAGTATTCGGGTTTCTTTATTATCAATATTTCTTAATTTTATTTCTGTAATATATCTTCTAAGTTTTTTGGGTTTATCTTCACTTGAAAAACCACTTAACCTAACTTTCCCAGTTAAAAGTCTTTCACACAATCCTTGTTTTTGCTTCTCTTTTTCAAATATTAGTTTTTCTTTTAGTGATATTGATTTATCCCAAACATTAATAACTTCTATTATTTTTTTTTGCTCACTTATACTTGGCTTTATAATTTGTATATTTGATAAAATCTTTTGATTTAAATTACTTATATTTGTTCCTCCACCATTTTCCATGTACTGTTTTTTTACTAAATTTGATGAACAATAATAAGCACAATATTTATCAATGAATTCATCTGAATTTAATCTTCCTCTTATTGTGAAACCAGAATAAGTAATATCTTCTTTTAGATTTTCGCAAAAAATAACTCTTCCAATTAGATCTTTATTCCCATTTGAACGTACAAAAACCAAGTCACCATTCTTCAATAAATATTCTTCATAAAAAGAATTAATTTGTATTTCTTCTAGTTCTTCTGGACTAATTAAAAATCTATTTTTGAAGTCTCCAACTCCTAATATTTTGATTTTTTTACCAATATCATTCTTTCCATAATTTAATCCATTTTTAAATTTTATAATTTTACCTAAAAATACGTTATTCCAAGACTTTGGTATTATATAAGCATTTTCTTTTTTATACCCTTTAGGAATTTTTCCATCCTTAATCTGCTTTATTCTTTCCGCAATTTCTGCCTTCATATTTCACACCACATTTCTAGTACAATCCAAGTTCCTTCAGATATCTATTCATTTCCTTTTCAACATCTGAAAGTTCTTTTTTTATGCTATTTATATTGTTTGCCACCTCATCCATATCAATCATTTCTTCCTCTTCAAACATATCCACGTATCTTGGAATATTTAAGTTAAAGTCATTTTCTTCTATTTCTTTAAAAGATGCTTTATAACTGTATTTATCAATAGTTTCAAATCTTTCATATGCATCAAGTATTTTTTCTATATCACATTGTCTTAATACATTCTGATTTTTATCTTTTTCATATTCATGTGAGGCATCAACAAATAAAACATCATCTTTCCGTCTATTCTTTTTAAATACTAATATTGCAGCTGGTATTCCAGTTCCAAAGAACAAATTTTCAGGAAGGCCAATAACTGCGTCCAAAAGATTTTCTTCTAATATTCTTTTTCTTATTTTTCCTTCACTTGCCCCTCTAAATAGCACTCCATGAGGCATTACTACTGCCATTCTTCCATTTTCATCTAATGATTTTAACATATGAAGAATAAATGCATAATCTCCTTTACTTGCTGGTGGTACACCAAAATCAAATCTATTATATATATCTAAAGCAGCCTCCATTTTAAACTTCTTTGCATCATTTTTATCTGATTCTTCAGTTTCTGCTCCTGCAAAACCCATTGCCCATTTATCAAGCGAAAATGGAGGATTAGCTACTATAACCTGAAATTTCATAAGCTTTCCATCTACTAAGTGAAGTGGATTAGAAAGTGTATCACCATTTTCTATTTTTGCATCATCTATACCATGAAGGAACATATTCATTCTGCATAATGAATGTGTCTGGCCATTTCTTTCCTGTCCATAAATCTGAGCTTTTCTATTAGGTACCTTTTTAAATGCTTTTATAAGCAGTGAACCTGAACCACATGTAGGATCATAAATTCTATCATTTTCTTCAGGTTTAACAATACTGGCAAGGAGTTCTGATACCATTGAAGGGGTAAAAAATTCTCCTCCTTTTCTGCCTGCATCAGATGCAAACTGAGCAATCATATACTCATAAGCATCTCCAATAACATCATTTCCTTCAAGACAGCTTGGTCTTAAGTCTAATGTATTAAAATCTTCTAACAATGTTTTTAATAAGGCATTTTTTTCTTTAATTTTCCCAAGAGTTATTTCTGAGTTAAAATCTGTATTTCTAAAAACTAGTCTTAATTTTGATTTATTAGAGTCTTCAATGTCTTCAAGGGCTTCATTAATAATTTCACCAATATTTGCATTACTTCTCTTTTCATATAAATAATCAAATGTAGCAGTTTGCTTTAAAATAAATCTTTCTCTAGATAACGCTCTTTCTATTCTCTTTTCATCATTATTATATTTTTTAGCAAATTCTTCATAATGTTCTTTATAAACATCACTCATATACTTAACAAAAAGCATAACTAATATATAATCCTTATAAATTGTGGAATTTAATGTGCCTCTGAATGTATCTGCTGCTTTCCATAATACTTTATTTATATCGCTCTGTGTTGTTTTTCCCATGTAAGTCTCCTCCTTGAAACTATTCCAATATCTTATTCATAACTTCTTTATGATATATTTCTTTTTCCTGAACTAATTTATTCAATAACAATTTTTCTCTTAGCATTAAATTATTTAAATAAATTGCCTGTCTTTGTTTTTCAATATCATAAAAAGGTATTTTTATCTGTCTTAATGATGTGGCTTTTAATACATATGTTAAACCGCCTATAATATCGGGTTTATAATTTTTTCTGCCTTTATCTGAATTTAAATATATTTGAACAAACTGAGGCAATAGATTTCTATTTTCTTTTAATCTTATACATACAAACAAAGACGGTATTACTATTCCTTCAAGCTCTTTTGTAATATATATAGCTGTATTAGGAGAACTTAGCCTTATAACAATATCATCTTTCTGTGCAATAAACTTACTGTCTATTATTTGCCCACTTTCAAAATCATCAAGATATTCCTCATCAATATATCCAGATTCATTAAAGCTTTTAAGTGTGAAAACTTTATATTTATATTTTTCTGTATCTTTAGGACTATATTTTTTTCTTGCCAAAACCAGTCCTGTAGATATATGTTCTGATAAATGATCTAATATATCAAATTTCATGTTTTCACTCCCTTCACATTATTTTATTTATGTAATTTCAAACCAGAGAAATTAATCTCTGGTTTGAATATTATTCAATTTTATTTACTATTTCGTATTAAGTTTATCTGCTATTTCTTCTAAAATTCCATACAAATCCTTAGCTGCATAGTTTGGTTCTCTTATTTCAGTGTTACTAAAATCAACTCTATGTGTATGAAATGGCTCTGTTTCTGTCTGATATCTTTTATCATAATGTGGCTCACTATGATAAAACTTTATAATCTTTTCATCTTTTGTATACCAGTCATAATTATAGAAACTTATATAACTGTCTCTTGTATAATGTTCTGTCACAGAAAGAAAAGAACCATCTTTAAATACAAACTCTTTTCTTGAAATTCCTGGTTGCGATGCTTGGCCACTTTGATCATAATCTTCCATACAAACAATGATGTCATCAAATTCTTCATGTAAAAACTCAAAATCTGATTTTGCTATATCTAACTTCTGCTTTTTAAGATTTCCTTTTGGCATATTGCTTCCTCCTTTCTTCGTATTTGATATTGTTATTTTTAAACATGACATTTGAAAACTATCTTTCTTTAAACTTATATTAATATTTATATTTAAAAAAGTCAATAGACAAGTTCAAATTTTAGTAATGTCATTTTTAAAAATATCATAACAAATTTATTTGTCATTTTTAAAAATATCACAATATGTATGTATAAATAAAACCCAGATCAATCTGGGTTTTTTTAATTATTTTACTATAGACATTA
>CAZPRO010000106.1:0-8309 GCA_964588775.1 uncultured Clostridium sp. | reverse complement strand
GCAGTAGAAAGTCTTAATGAATTTTCACCTTTTAAAAATTATATGCATGTTGAAAGAGAAGCTCAAAGAGTACTTGATAATTTGATAAAAAAAACACATGAAAGTAATAAGGCTCAGATTATTTTAGTGTGTGGCAGTGTTGGTGATGGTAAATCGCACATAATATCATATTTTAAACACAATTATCCTGAACTTATGAATGATTTTATTCTTCATAATGATGCTACAGAAAGTTTTGAACCTAATAAGACATCCATTGAAACATTAAATGAACTTTTAGATGAATTTAGTGATGAAAAGATAGAAAATAGTACGCAAAAATTTATTTTGGCTATTAATTTGGGTACTTTAAATAATTTTATTGATTCAGATTATGGAATAAGGTTTACTAAGTTGAAAAAATTTGTAAAAGACAAGAAGATTCTTGAAACATCAATAACTGATAATAGTTTTGATGCTGAAAGCAATTTTCAATTTGTAAACTTTAGCGATTATCATTTATTTACTCTTAAGGACGGAAAAGTACAATCAAAGTATATAAAAGAAATAATACAAAAAATAACTAAGCCATCTGAACATAACTATTTTTATATATCATATAAACAGCATTGTTTAAAATGTGAAAGTAGAGATAATTGCCCTATAAAAGCGAACTATGAACTTTTAGCAAAGGAAAATGTTCAAAATGCAATTATTGATCTTATTGTTCAGTGTCTTGTAAAGAATAAAATTATTATTTCAACAAGAGCTTTGCTTAACTTTATTTTTGAAATTATTGTTCCAAGAGCTTATATAGATATAAATTCACCAACATTTAAGAATAAAATAGCTAACATTAATGTTAATGATTATGTTAATGCATTAATGCCAAATACAATATTTAATCATAAGGAATTATCATTTATATTTGAAGCATTAAATAGTATAGATCCATTAAATGTGAGAAATGAAAAAGTTGATGATTTCATAATTGATTTTAATAATGAAAATGATGTTATTAAATATTTTAAAGAATATATTGATTATTCAGAGGGGTATTTAGGCAAAGCAGCACAAGTGGACTTTAATAATACAGAAAATAAGAAGTTAAAATATGAGTTATTGAAATTGTTTATTAGAAGTTATTATATATGTGGAAAAAAAGACTTATTTTCTCTTCGTGATGAAATATATGATGATTATATGAATGCATTATTCAATTTTAATAGAGGAGATAAACAAAAACTAAAAAATGTTTATGAAAATGTTAAAAAAGGCATTATGAAATGGAACGGAGAAGCAGAAAAGGATTATGTAAATATATTTATTGGAAGAAATCAGACAAAATATAAAGTAAGTGAAAAAGTAGATTTAAAAGCAGATACAAGGAATTTGCCTAAAACTGATGAGACTGATCTTAAGAAATTTATTGGAACATTAAATCTTCAATATAGAGATGCAGAAGGGGACAAGTCATACTGTATAGATATTGATTACAGTTTATATAAACTATTGATAGCTGTTAATAATGGATATAGACCAAACAAGAAAGATAAAAATCATTTCATTAAATTTATTGAGTTTATAAGCAGACTTGAAGATACTGGATCACAAAATAAAGAACTACTTATTACTGAAAAGAATAAGGAAAACAACAAACAGTATAGACTTGAATTTGATGAATTTGAAACATATAGATTTGTGGAGATATAGATAGATGGAAAATAGCAGAATTTATGATTTAGATATAGAAAAGATAAAAGAACATTTTAAATTTAAAGATGAAATAGCATTAAACAAGTGCAATCTTACTCATAGTCAAAGTAACACTATAAAGTTATTTCCTTTTGCTGCTAATGAAAAAAAACTTGTATCAAATTTTGATGGCGTTATTGGAGAATTTACAAGAACAGCATGCGACAAGGAATTAAAAGATAAATTTGATGTTAATGAATTTATAGAGAATGTAACAGAACAAATAGAAGAATTTGAAGGTGAGGATAGTAAGCAGAGTTTTAAAAATATAATAAAAACTATGTTTATTCATAATGATAAACTTGTGGATTTTGATTTAAAAACAATGAATTATATTGTATCAAGTTCATCTGAAGAAAAATATGCTCACTTCTTATTTTCAATATTTATGGATGAAGAGTTAAAGGATAAGATAAAAGATCGTTACAATAAAGAAACAGATAATATTTTAAACAGATTAGTATTACGTGCACTTCCAGAATTAAAAGAAAAAAGTATAGAAGTTGAAGAATATAAGTGTTATCTGCCTTTTATACAAGAATTATTTAAGAAAGATTTAATGTTTCTTATGAGTGATGAAGAACTTTATAAGAATTCAATTCAGAGATTTTTAGAATATTATAATATGTTTTATTTATCACAGCTATGCATTAAATTAAGTAAATTTGAAAAAGCAGAAATAGATAAAATAGAAACTGTTTATTACACATTAAGCTGGGAAAGTACTTCTAAAAATAGAACTGCATATAGATATGGATATGAAAACTTTAAAAGTGCCATGAATTCAATATTTTCACATGCAATTACGCTAGAATTTTTAAATCATCATAATTTAAATGAACAGTTAGGCTATGTAGAGTTATATGATTTGTTTAATGAAACTAATAGTGAAAAAATAGCAGATGAAATTGATACATTAATTAAAGAATATAAAAAATATGTTTGTGATGTGAGATGGGATGATTTTGTTCCTGCTAATAGAAATAGTGGAAATAAAGCTTTTAATAAAGTTTATGAGTTATATCAAATAGTAGAACATCAATTTGCTGAATCTTCAAGAAATAGAGCATATGAAGCTTATAAGAACTGGTTTAAAAGATTTGTTGAAGCAAACTTTGGTAAAAGAAGAGGTTCACTTGGATATAGTTTAAATTTAAGTGAAGAAGATATAATTCTTTTAACTAAGATTTGTATTAATAATAATGAAAAAGTAAAAGTAAGTTCTTTATTTGACGAATTTGAAAAGCGTGGAATTAGTTTTGACAGAGAATCAAAAGTAAAGATTATTGGGTTGTATGAAAAATTAAACTTATTAGAAAAGAAATCAGATAGTGGGGATGCACAATATGTTAGATCAGTTTTATAGTTATTTATCAGATAAAATAATTAAATTTTTTAAAGATAATCCTTTAAGTGCTGGTGCAAAATATAACATACAGTTTGAAAAGCCAGAACAGGTTAAAGAGTTATATAAAACTTTAAGGAATAATACATTATGTCAACAATTTAAATACAAAGATAAGAATGAAGAAGTAAAGTACATATCTTACGAATTACGATTTGATAAAATTCAGTTAATAGTAGCTTCAACAATAGATGCCAATACAGGTGAAAAAATACAGCCAGACTTTTTAACAAGACTTAGAAATATTGTTGGTGTTGAAGAGGGATATGAAGCTAAAGCTATACTTTTTATTCATGATACAACTCTTGACAGTATTATGGGTGGTACAGAAAGCTTTTCTAAAGAAGGAATGCCTTTTAATATAGTTTCATTACAGAACGATATTAAATCTAAAATGGCTATTAATAAGTTTAGTGAAGTTGATCAGGCAATTATTAATATGGATATTGAAAGAAAAAGAAAGGAATCAATTGGCGATAGTATATCTATTTTTGAATATAGAGATCTTATTGCAGCAATTAATAAGCCATGTATTGAAAGAAATGAATATGAAAGTTTTGGCTTGTTTTATGATAGTGAGCTTAAAAATTGCAGTAAAGCAGAAATGAAAAAGCGACTAGCTGATAATGCTTTTAATTTCAGCAGAATAGATGATATTCATAATTATGGAAATCCTGAAACACAGCTTGATAAATATTATGATGACAAAGGTGTTGATGCATTAAAAAAAGATGATTGGAAATCTAAAGATTTTAAAGATATTAGAAAATTTATTGAAGATAAAAAAAAGACAAAACCATTAGAATACATTAACAGTACAATTGAATGGGATAGAGAAGAAGGAAATTCAAAAGCAAAATCAAGATTAAGAAATATGATTGTTTTTAATGAAAACAGACAGGAAGAAATTGAACTGGAATTTTATTTTGATGATTATGTTTCTAAAGAAAATTTAACTATTTATGATAATATAGATGCAGTTACAAGTGGTAAAAAAATAAAAGCAAAACTTTTAAATTGTGGTGAAGACTGCAAATTTTATAAAATACGATATCAAAAAGATAATATAAAATTTGAATTCAGAATAGCAGTTGTATGTTTTAATGAAAAATACTTAGAAAGCATAAAAACTAAATTTTCTATAATTGATTCAACAACTAATAGTTTTATAAAAATCAATTCAAATGATAATTTTATTATTTTTAATGAATTTGCACAAAAAGAAGAAGAATTTAAGCTGTATAATAATTATGAAACAATTGATATTTCTGATGATTCAAAGATGACAATAAACATTGATCAAAATTTTGAATATGAAAATGATAGTGATGAAATTAAATTTAAAGTAAATATTAATAATTGTATTGTTCCTTTTCAAATTGAAGGTACAAGCGAAAAAATCGGACCAATTGAAGGTATTAGTGTATGGAAGTTAAAAAGAGAGAAAAAATGTGATTTTAAGCTTATTGGAGATAATAAGTTACAGTTTGGAACAAAAGAAAAATTTACAAGAGATGAATTTAGAAAGAATCTTTCACTTGAAAAGGAAATAATAAATAGCCAGGGAATATATTTTATTGATAACGGAGAAGGACTTGAAGCTGTAGAATTAGATTTAGATAATGATATAAAAGAAGCATATTTTAATATTTTAAGATATTTTAATGATAATAAGAAACTTCCAAGTCTTACTTATATAAATGATGAATTAAAAGAACTTTATGAAAAATTCATTACAATATATAAAGAAAAACTATTAAACATTAAAGAAGAAGAAACGTTAACGAGCAAAGAAACAGAACTCCTTAAGATTGGTATGATTAAAAGAAATATTGAAGACAAAGAAATTCTTTTAACACCACTTCATCCTTTAAATATAGCGTATCAGTTACATCTTAATAATGAAATTTCAGATGAAGAAATGGAAGAAGAAATATTAAAGAAATTTAATTCTACTTATCTTGTACCTTATATAAACTTTGAAGGAGATAACTTTTATATTCCAATAGAACAAAATCATTCTCCTGAATGGAAGTATTATGTAGATGAAAGACTTCCAAGATATAAAAGTTCAAGAGATTTTGTATCGAAACTTGTTTATGAAAAGATTGATGAATTTGTAGATCATTTTAAGTACTTATTTAATATAGGAAGCAATGCACCAATTAAAATCAATCTTATTAATACAGGTGATAGTAAAGAAATACTTCAGGGAATATTTAAATATTACATAACTGCATTAAGAGATAATAAAACTAATAATATTCTTCCTATAGATATATACATTTATTCAAAAAAAAGTATTACAAATGCTTTTGAAGAAGTTGCATTTAATGATGATATTAAAGATTTAAAAGAATCTTATGGGTTGAATTTTAATGTAGGTTCAATGAGTGAAGAAGATGTTCTTGATTTATACAGAGAAAAAGTTCATTTTTATTCTAAAAAGTTAGATGAGGGAATTGAATATGCACATATAACATTTGTTGAAATGAATAATGAAGCTACTAAAAATACTGCAAAGATGGATGAAATTCCAAGTGGAATAATCTTAAATGGACTTATTTCAGGGGTGTCATCAGTGTTTACTGGAGATTATTATAAAACTGGATTTGGTAATAAATTTGCAAATACACAAAATGATTTAATTACTATTGCATCACTTTTAAATGCTGTTAATGCTGCAAGTAATGGTGATGTATATCACAGTAATATAAGTAAGGCTATTTCTGTTCCTAATAATAATAGATCAAAATTGGATAATATTTATAATTCAAGCCATTGGGTAACATTTATTGACCCAAAGGTAGATTTAAACTTCTTTAAAAATGACCCAGGTGCTAAGGATTTGCTAATTATTCATTATAGTGATCAGTATACAACAGCAGGTGGATATGATGCTATTACTGTAACAAGAAAATCAGGACCTTATCAAAAAGTTATTGAAGACTTTTTAAGCAGAAAAGGTGTTAAAGATGTAAGGGAACATTCATCTGGTATTATTAATATGTTTAATGCAATTAATGGTGACTGGTTATTAAAACTTATATCAAGCAAATCTAATTCACCAAAAGAAAAAATAAGTATACTTTCAGCAGTAAAGCTTGCTATTGCTAAATTAAAGAAGGATGATTTCATATGGGTTCCTATATCTTTAGAAGAAGTATTAAGAGTTTCAGGAGGAGCAGGTCTTAAACAAAGTGAAGGATTTTTATCTGCCAAGAAGCTAGGTTTTGATGGCTCTGCAAGTGATGACCTTCTTTTAGTTGGAATACAGCAGAAAGAAGAAAAGACATTTGTACATTATTATCCTATAGAAGTTAAGATAGGATATAAAGATAATGATGAAATCACAAAGGCTATAGGACAGGCAAAAGCAACAAAGAAAATCTTTAAAGAAATACTTACACCTAAAGAAGGAATGGCATTAACTTCAACACAAAAGGTATATAGAAATTTTTTAATGCAGCTAGTAATAACAAGTGCAGAAAAATTAAATTTATATAATGTATGTAATGAAGAAAACTGGAACAGTGTTATTGATAGTGATTTGAGAAGAGTTC
Organism: uncultured Clostridium sp.; assembly: GCA_964588775.1. GTDB lineage: Bacteria > Bacillota > Clostridia > Clostridiales > Clostridiaceae > Clostridium. The sequence continues at coordinate 1,607 of CAZPRO010000106.1, read as the reverse complement.
TTCTTAATGAAGAATACATTATAAGTGATGGGACCAATGAAGATCTTGGAGAAGCTTGTGTCATAACATTTAAGGCTGGTAATAGTGATGAAGCACATAATGTCAGAAAAGAAGATAACATAATGATTATGGAAATGAGCGAAAATGAAGGCTTTAATTTTGTAACCAAGACTGTTGAAGAAATTAGAAATGTTGTTGATGTATTGGATTATAACAGCAATGATGATGGCGACGAATATGGTTATGTTTTGGATGAAAAGCCAGCTGGTATTAAACTGGAAGATGAAGAAAAACTCACTGTTGAACCTATAGTTTCTGAAAAAGTAGAAGGTAAGAAACCTGAAACTGTAGAAGTACATGAAGATGAAGGAAATAGTAACAGTACATCACCTGAACATGATAGTGAACAAAAAGAAAAGGTTCCTGAAGGTGTAGCAGAAAATAGTTCTGGATATGAAAGTAAAACTGAAAAGAGAACTATGAAAATAAAATTTGGAACAAACCAAAGAAGTAATGGTGCTGTATTATGGTGTCCAAATGATACAGACAAAATGATGCATACTAATACAGGTATCATTGGAACGATGGGAACTGGTAAGACACAGTTTACAAAATCTATGATTACTCAGATTCATAGAGAATCAAAATATAATGTGGATGGTAAGAATATTGGTATTTTAATATTTGACTATAAAGGTGATTACAATAAATCAAAACAGGATTTTATAGATGCAACGGATGCAAAAGTTTTTGAACTTTACCATCTTCCATTTAATCCATTGTCAATAACTAAAAGTGCAAATTCAAAGCCAATGCTTCCACTTCATACTGCAAGCACATTAAAAGAAACACTTGCAAATGCTTTTAATCTTGGACCAAAGCAGGAAAATTTATTAAAAGATTTAATCATGGAAGCTTATGATAGAAAAGGCATAATAAAAAATGATGCAGATACATGGGAAAAAACTGCACCAACATTTAAAGATGTTTATGATGTTTATATGGCTCATGAAGATATTAAAAAAGATGACAGTCTTTATGCTGCATTCAGCAATCTTATTGATTTTGAAATATTTGAACCAGAAGGTGATAAAACTAAAGGATTGTTTGAATTAATTGATGGTGTAACAGTTATAGATTTATCTGGATATGATCCTGGTATACAAAATTTAGTTGTAGCCATAACATTAGATTTATTTTATTCTCAAATGCAGGCTTATGGACATAGTAAAATTGATGGCAGCTTAAGACAATTAAATAAGATGGTTCTTGTTGATGAAGCTGATAATTTCTTAAGTAAGAATTTCAGTGCATTAAAGAAGATTCTTAAAGAAGGAAGGGAATTTGGTGTTGGAACTATTCTTTCAACTCAGCTTTTAAGCCATTTCTCTACTGGGGAGAATGAATATGCAAATTACATCTTAACTTGGGTTGTTCATAAGGTTGATGATTTAAGTAATAAGGATGTTAAATATATCTTTAATACTCATAGTAAAGGTGAAGAAGAAAATTTATTTAATAAGATAAAGAGCCTTAATAAGCATTATTCTTATGTGAAGATGGGGGATAGTGATAGACCTGTGTTTATGAAGGATTTGGCTTTTTGG
>CAZPRO010000105.1:1821-8360 GCA_964588775.1 uncultured Clostridium sp. | reverse complement strand
TGCTTAAAGGAAAGGAGGAAATAGAATGCCTACAGTAGGAGTATTTAATAAAGAAGGAAATAAAGTTGCTGATATGGAATTAAATGATTCAGTATTTGCAGCAGAAGTTAATGAATATGCATTACATCAAGTAGTAGTTGCATTATTAGCTAACAAGAGACAAGGAACTCAATCAACTAAAACAAGATCTGAAGTTAGAGGGGGAGGAGCAAAACCTTGGAGACAAAAGGGTACTGGAAGAGCAAGACAAGGTTCTATCAGATCACCACAATGGATTAAAGGTGGTATAGTATTTGCACCAAAGCCTAGAGATTACAGAATGTCAGTTCCTAAGAGTATGAGAAAGGTTGCTATGAAGTCAGCACTAACTACAAAAGTTCAAGATGAACAAATGATAGTTTTAGATGAATTAAACTTCGATGCACCAAAAACTAAAAATGTAGTAGCAATGCTAAATGCATTAAATGCAAAGAAAGCATTAATAGTTACTGCAGAATCAAATGAAGCTGTTTATAAGTCAGCAAGAAATATTGAAGGCGTAAATATAATTCCAGCTAACAACATCAATGTATATGATTTATTAAAATATGAAAAATTAATCATTACAAAAGATGCTGTATCAAAAATTGAGGAGGTGTACGCATAATGAAATTGACTAGCCATGATATAATCAGAAAACCAGTTATAACTGAAAAGAGTATGGCTGATATGGCCGAAAGAAAGTACACTTTTATTGTTCATGTTGATGCAAACAAGTCTCAAATAAAGAGAGCTGTGGAAGAAGTTTTCAACGTAAAGGTTGAAAGTGTTAACACAATAAATGGTATTGGTAAGACTAAAAGAATGGGCGTACATGTAGGTAAAAGAGCAGACTACAAAAAAGCTGTTGTAACATTAAAAGAAGATAGCAATTCAATTGAATTCTTTGAAGGAATGCAATAGTATTAAAGCCATTATTGGTGAATGACACCAGAAAAGCTTAAAGAAGGAGGGAATTTTAATGGCAGTTAAGAAGTTTAACCCAACTACTCCATCAAGAAGAGAAATGACAATGCCAACATTTGAAGAAATTACTTCACAAAATCCTGAAAAGTCACTTCTTGTAACATTAAAGAGTAAAGCGGGTAGAAATGCTCAAGGTAAAATTACTGTTAGACATCGTGGTGGCGGTGCTAAGAGAAAATATAGAATTATAGATTTCAAAAGAAATAAGGATGGAATTCCAGCAAAGGTTGTTTCTATTGAATATGATCCAAATAGAACAGCATATATAGCATTAGTTGTATATGCAGATGGAGAAAAGAGATATATTCTTGCACCATCAACTTTAAAAGTTGGAGATGTTGTTGAATCAGGTGTTAATGCTGATATTAAACCAGGAAATGCATTACCACTTAAGAACATCCCAGTAGGTACTGTAATTCATAATATTGAATTACAAAAAGGAAAAGGTGGTCAATTAGTTAGATCAGCAGGTGTTTCTGCTCAATTAATGGCTAAAGAAGGAGATTATGCAACTCTTAGATTACCATCAGGTGAAATGAGATATGTAAGAATCGAATGTAGAGCTACAGTAGGAAGTCTTTCTAATACTACCAACGATATAGTTAATATTGGTAAAGCTGGTAGAAAGAGACATATGGGATGGAGACCAACAGTTAGAGGTTCTGTTATGAATCCTAATGATCACCCTCATGGTGGTGGTGAAGGTAAGTCACCAGTAGGTAGACCAAGTCCAGTTACTCCTTGGGGTAAACCAGCTCTTGGATATAAGACAAGAAAATCTAAAAAATATTCAGATAAATTTATCATTAAAGATAGAAGAAAGTAGTTTGAGGAGAATTAGTTATTCTCTTCAGATTGCTTAAGCAAATGATTTGCGAAGGGAGGCATATTAGTGAGTAGATCAACAAAGAAAGCACCTTTTGTTCATGAAGGACTTTTCAAGAAGATAGAAGAAATGAATAAAGCTGGAGATAAAAAGGTTGTAAAGACTTGGTCAAGAAGTTCAACAATTTATCCAGCATTTATAGGACACACAATAGCTGTTCATGATGGAAGAAAACATGTACCTGTATATATTTCAGAAGATATGGTTGGTCATAAGTTAGGTGAATTCGTATTAACTAGAACTTATAGAGGCCACGATGATAAAACTTCAAAGAGATAACCTTGAAAGGAGGAGCTTAAATGGAAGCTAGAGCTATAGCAAAATATGTTAGAATGTCTCCAACTAAAGTAGGAGTTGTTCTAGATTTAATTAGAGGAAAGCAAGTTAATGAAGCTTTTGCTATATTAGAATATACACCAAGAGAAGCAGCAGTAGCTGTTAAAAAAGTTTTAAAATCAGCTGTTGCTAATGCTGAACATAACTTAGAATTAAATGCTGATAATTTAGTTATTTCTGAGTGTTATGTAGGTCAAGGACCAACATTAAAGAGATTCCAACCACATGCACAAGGTAGAGCATTTAAGATATTAAAGAAAACAAGCAACATAACACTTGTTGTTAAAGAAAGAGCTTAATTTAGAAGGAGGGAAAAGCAAGTGGGTCAAAAAGTTAATCCTCATGGCCTTAGAGTAGGCGTTATTAAAGGCTGGGATGCAAAATGGTATGCTAATAAAAAGAACTTTGCTGACAATCTAGTTGAAGATAACAAAATTAGAAAGTTTGTAAAAAAGGAACTTTTTTCAGCTGGTATTTCAAAAGTAGAAATTGAAAGAGCTGCTAAAAGAGTTAAGTTAAATATATATACTGCAAAACCAGGTGTTATAATTGGAAAAGGTGGAGCAGGAATTGAAGCATTAAAGGGTAAATTAACTTCATTTGTTAATAATAAAAATGTTTTAATAAACATTGTTGAAGTTAAGAACGCAGAATCAGATGCTCAATTAATGGCAGAAAACATAGCTGCACAATTAGAAAAGAGAATATCTTTTAGAAGAGCTATGAAGCAAACAATGCAAAGAGCAATGAAACATGGAATTAAAGGTGTTAAGACAGCATGTTCAGGAAGATTAGGTGGTGCTGAAATCGCTAGAACTGAACAATATCATGAAGGAACAATTCCACTACAAACATTAAGAGCTGATATTGAATATGGATTTGCAGAAGCAGATACAACATATGGAAAAATCGGAGTTAAAGTTTGGGTTTATAATGGAGAAGTTCTTCCAACTAAGAAAGTTGAAAAGGAAGAGGCTAACGCATAAGAAAGGAGGAATAAATCATGTTAATGCCTAAAAGAGTAAAACATCGTAAGGTACAACGTGGTAGAATGAAAGGTAAGGCTACTAGAGGAAATTTCTTAGCTTATGGAGATTTCGGTATTCAAGCAACAACTTGCGGATGGATTACTAGTAACCAAATTGAATCTGCCAGAATTGCTATCAATAGATATATTAAAAGAGGTGGAAAACTTTGGATTAAGATTTTCCCGGATAAGCCAGTAACTCAAAAACCATTAGGAACAAGAATGGGTTCTGGTAAAGGAGCACCAGAATATTGGGTAGCAGTAGTTAAACCAGGTAGAGTCTTATTTGAATTATCAGGAGTTGCAGAAGAAACTGCAAGAGAAGCTATGAGACTTGCATCACATAAACTTCCTGTAAAGACAAAGTTTGTTACAAAAAGAGATTTTGAGGAAATGGGTGGTGAAAAATAATGAAGGCTAAAGAATTAAAAGAATTAAGATCAAGCAATCCTCAAGACTTAGTAGCTAAATTAGGTGATCTTAAAGGTGAATTATTTAATTTAAGATTCCAACTTGCTACAGGACAATTAGAAAATCCAATGAGAATCAGAGAAGTTAAAAAATCTATAGCCCAAATAAAAACCATCTTAAGAGAAGAAGAATTAAGAGCATTGGAACAATAGAACTTGGAAGGAGGTTTAACTCTAATGGAAAGAGGATTAAGAAAAAAGAGAATCGGCAGAGTAGTTTCAGATAAAATGGATAAAACTATTGTTGTAGCTGTTGAAACTAAGGTAAGACATCCATTATATGGAAAGACAATCAATACTACTACAAAATTTAAAGTTCATGATGAAAATAATGATGCTAAAATTAATGATAGAGTATTAATAATGGAAACTAGACCTTTATCTAAAGATAAGAGATGGAGACTTGTTGAAATAGTTGAGAAAGCTAAATAGGCTTAGCTGAAAGGAGGTATTTAAAATGATACAACAACAAACCTTATTAAAGGTTGCAGATAATTCAGGTGCAAAAGAAATTATGTGTATCAGAGTTTTAGGCGGATCAAAGAGAAAGTTTGGTAACATCGGAGACGTTATAGTAGCTAGCGTTAAAAGTGCAACACCAGGTGGAGTTGTTAAAAAAGGTGATGTTGTAAAGGCTGTTATAGTTAGATCTGTAAAAGGCATAAGAAGAACAGATGGTTCATATATAAAATTTGATGAAAATGCAGCAGTAATAATCAAAGATGATAAACAACCAAGAGGAACTCGTATCTTTGGGCCTGTTGCTAGGGAGCTAAGAGATAAGGAATATAATAAGATATTATCATTAGCACCAGAAGTTCTATAAGAGGAGGTGTCTAACAATTGAAGGTACATGTAAGAAAGAATGATACAGTTGTTGTTATATCTGGTAAAGATAAGGGCAAGACTGGAGAAGTTTTAAAAGTATTTCCTAAAACAGGAAAAGTTCTTGTTCAAGGAGTTAACATAGTAAAGAAACATCAAAAGGCTAATAGAACTCAATTGGAAAGTGCTATAGTAGAAAAAGAAGCAGCTATCAATAGTTCAAAGGTTATGTTATATTGTACTAAGTGCAAAAAAGCAACTAGAATTAGCAATAAAATATTAGATGACGGTACTAAAGTTAGAGTTTGTAAGAAATGTGGAGAAACATTCTAACTAACAGTTGAAAGGAGGTAAATAAACAATGGTAAGACTTCAAGAAAAATACGAAAAAGAAGTAGTTCCAGCTATGATTGAAAAGTTCGGATATAAGAACATCATGGAAGTACCAAAATTAGAAAAAATCGTAATTAATATGGGAGTTGGTGAAGCTAGAGAAAACCAAAAAGTTTTAGAATCAGCTGTTGCAGATTTGACTTTAATTTCTGGTCAGAAACCAATAATTACTAGAGCTAAAAAATCAGTAGCAAACTTTAAAATAAGAGAAAATATGCCTTTAGGCTGTAAAGTTACTCTAAGAAAAGCAAAGATGTTTGAATTTGCTGACAAATTAATGTCAATTGCTTTACCAAGAGTTAGAGATTTTAGAGGAGTTTCAAGCAAAGCATTTGATGGAAGAGGAAACTACTCATTAGGAATTAAAGAACAATTAATATTCCCAGAAATTGAATATGATAAAATAGATAAAGTAAGAGGAATGGATATAATCTTCGTTACATCAGCTAATACTGATGAAGAAGCTAGGGAATTATTAAGATTCCTTGGAATGCCATTTGCTCAATAATTAAGGAGGTAACACGATGGCACGTAAGGCTATTATTGAAAAGTGGAGCAAAACTCCTAAATATAAAACTAGAGCTTATACAAGATGCAGAATTTGTGGAAGACCACATGCTGTATTAAAAAAATATGGAGTATGCCGTATTTGTTTTAGAGAACTTGCTTACAAGGGCGAAATTCCAGGTTGTAGAAAAGCAAGTTGGTAATATAAACATGTAATGAAAGGAGGCACATTAAATGGTTATGACAGATCCAATAGCAGATTTATTAACTCGTGTGAGAAATGCTAATTCTGTAAGACATGAAGTGGTAGAAGTACCTTCTTCAAACGTTAAGAAGGAAATTGCAAATATATTATTACAAGAGGGTTATATAAAAGAAATTAATGAATATAACGATGGAGTAGTTCCAATGTTAAGAATATCTCTTAAATATGGAGCAAACAAAGAAAGAGTTATTACTGGAATAAAGAGAATATCTAAACCAGGATTAAGAGTTTACTGTAAGAAAGATGAAGTCCCAAAGGTACTTAATGGTTTAGGTATAGCTGTAGTTTCAACTTCAAAAGGAATAATGGTTGATAGAGAAGCTAGAAAGAACGGTTTAGGTGGAGAAGTAATCTGCTACGTTTGGTAATAATTTAGAATAAAAATAATTGTTAATTTAACAATTTTGAAATAATACAGGAGGTGCACTTATGTCAAGAGTGGGTAGATTACCAATAGCTATTCCTGCTGGCGTAACTGTTACTGTAACACCAGACAACGTTGTTACAGTTAAAGGACCAAAAGGTGAATTAGTTAAAGAAATGCACAAAGACATTAACATAGCTGTTGAAAATAACGAAGTAGTCGTTACTAGAAATAGTGATGTAAAAGAACAAAGAGCTCTTCATGGTTTAACAAGAGCATTAATTAATAATATGGTAATTGGAGTAACTGAAGGTTACCAAAAAGCATTAGATTTAGTTGGTGTTGGTTATAGAGCTCAATTACAAGGCAAAAAGCTTGTAATGAACCTTGGATATTCACATCCAGTTGAAATAGAACCTGTTGATGGAATCACATTCGAAACTCCAGCTGCTACTAAAGTT
>CAZPRO010000105.1:0-1721 GCA_964588775.1 uncultured Clostridium sp. | reverse complement strand
TGAAAGACCAAGACTTTCAGTTTTCAAGAGTGAAAAGAATATATACGCACAATTAATTGACGATGTAAATGGTGTTACATTAGTTGCTGCTTCAAGTTTAGATAAAGATTTTTCAGCTAAAGGTGGAAACAAAGAAGGTGCTAAACTAGTAGGTGAATTAGTTGCTAAGAAGGCTATAGCTAAAGGAATCAATGAAGTAGTATTTGATAGAGGCGGATATATATATCACGGAAGAATAAAAGAATTAGCAGAAGCTGCAAGAGAAGCAGGCTTACAATTCTAATTTAATAATAAGGAGGGAAATCAATGAGAATCGATCCTAGTACACTAGACCTTAAGGAAAAGGTAGTTTTTATAAACAGAGTTACTAAGGTTGTTAAGGGTGGTAGAAACTTTAGATTCAGCGCACTTGTTGTTGTCGGAGACGAAAACGGTCATGTTGGTGTTGGTATGGGTAAATCTATCGAAATCCCAGAAGCAATAAAAAAAGGAATAGAAGATGCTAAGAAGAACTTAGTTGAAGTTGCAATAGTAGGAAATACAATTCCTCATGAAATACATGGTAAATTTGGAACAGCTGATGTATTAATAATGCCAGCTAAAGAAGGTACAGGAGTTATTGCTGGTGGTCCAGCAAGAGTTGTGTTAGAATTAGCAGGAATTAAGGATGTAAGAGCTAAGTCATTAGGCTCAAACAATCCTAATAACATGGTAAATGCTACAATAGACGGATTAGCTAACTTAAGGACAGCTGAACAAATAGCTAAATTAAGAGGAAAATCTGTTGAAGAAATTTTAGGTTAGGAGGATATTGCAATGGCAAAGTTAAGAGTTACATTAGTAAAGAGCTTAATAGGTAGAAAAAAAGACCATATCGCTACTGCAAATGCTCTAGGACTTAGAAAAATTGGAAAAACAGTAGAAGTTGAAGCAACAGCTCAAATACAAGGTATGATTAAGAAAATAGACTACTTATTAAAGGTAGAAGAAATATAGTTGATAGGGAGGTGTACTTAATATGAAACTTCACGAATTAAAGCCAGCAGCTGGTAGTAAAACTGCTCCAAAAAGAGTTGGTAGAGGTACAGGTTCTGGATTAGGAAGAAATGCTGGTAAAGGTGAAAAGGGTCAAAATGCTAGATCAGGTGGCGGTGTTAGACCTGGATTCGAAGGAGGTCAAATGCCTTTATTTAGAAGACTTCCAAAGAGAGGTTTTAAAAATCCATTTACTAAACAAATAGTTAGCATAAACGTTGATAGATTAAATGTTTTTGAAAATGGTACTGAAGTAACTCCAGAAGTGTTATTAGAAAAAGGAGTTATTAGTAAGGTTTTAGATGGTGTTAAAATTCTTGGAAATGGAAACATAGAAAAGAGTTTAACTGTTAAGGGATGTAAGTTCTCTAAGTCTGCTATAGAAAAGATAGAAGCAGCTGGAGGAAAAGTTGAGGTGATGTAGAATGCTTCAAACCCTACGTAATGCATTTAAAGTGCCTGAACTAAGGAAAAAGCTTCTATGGACATTATTACTAGTTGCAGTTTTCAGGATGGGAAGTCACATTCCTCTTCCTGGAATAAATTCTGACTATTTACAAAGTATATCACAATCAGGAACTCTTTTAGGATTCTATGATTTAATATCAGGTGGAGCTTTGAGCAGAGCAAGTATATTGGCACTTGGAGTTATGCCATATATTAATGCATCAATTATAATACAGTTA
>CAZPRO010000104.1:0-8383 GCA_964588775.1 uncultured Clostridium sp. | reverse complement strand
CTTAAAAATCATCTTCAATATGTATGCAGTACTTGCGGAAGATGTATATGTATAATTACATAAGAGATGATTATGTAGGTTTTAAGGAAGAACAGATAAAATTTCTTAATGAAGATGAAATAGAAAAATATTTAAATGAGCAGGCACAATAGTATAATGCTTTAAGTATAATAACTGTAGTACTTAATTTAAGGATATTTTATATGGCAATAGGAAGATATGGTAAGAAAGTTGTTGTATCAAAAAGCAGAAGAGAAAAGAAAGATACCAAGATGATACGAATTTATAATGAAGTTCAGATTGGAGAAACAATAGATGGTGAAAAAGTTATCAAAGTAGTTAATCATTTTGGAAAGAAATATGCAGTAGTAAAAAGAAGCTGATTTTTTTAAAACCAGTATTAAGAGTTTATAGGTATAATATGGGAAAAGTGTTATAGACTAAACAAGTCATGGATTTATCTGTGGCTTGTTTATTGTTTTAATATAAAATTGGTGGTAACATGGAAAGGAAAACAGAGTAAAGACATAAAAAATATATTGTAAATTAACAAGAAGAATGTGAGGATAAGAAATGTTTGGCATAGGTAAAGAAAAAGGTCTATTTACTAAAAATATTACAAGAAAATATAAAAATGCAAGAATAACAATTGTTGATGCTGCTTATAAAAAGGGTGAAAATGAAGATATAATCCTTGATGGAAATAACATTGATAAATTATTAAGTGAAATAAACAGAGCAGTAGAAAACAGTGAATCAAAGTATAACCCAAGTGGAAAAAGAATTATAATAGCAAATAATGAAAAAGATATGGATGAATACATAAAAGGTGAAAAGGAGGTTGAATTAAAAGAGACTGTAATAAATGATGACTTTATTAATATATATGATCCTCTTTACACCTTTGAGGATATATTTATTGGTGAAAAGGAAAAAAAGCAGATTATAAATGTGTTAAATATAAAAAAGCATGAAAGTATTCTATATAATAAGTGGGGATTTGAAGAAAAAAGCAAATTTAACAGAGCTATAGTTCTTAATTTTTTTGGAGAGCCGGGTACTGGAAAAAGTATGGCAGCAGAGGCGGCAGCTGAATATCTTGGTAAAAAAGTTTATTCAATAAATTATGCAGATTTAGAGTCTAAGTATGTAGGACAAACGCCTAAGAATGTAAAAAAAGCTTTTGAAGCTGCAAAAGAAAATAATGCTGTTTTAATATTTGAAGAAGCTGATTCATTTTTAGGAAAAAGGCTTACAAACATAAGTCAGTCTGCTGATTATAATATTAATATAACAAGAAGTGTCATGCTTTTAGAATTGGAAAAATTTGAAGGGGTAGTCATATTTACAACAAATCTTTTATCCAATTATGATGAGGCGTTTAAAAGAAGAATTTTAAGCAGTGTGGAATTTAAAGTTCCTGATGAGGAAGGAAGAAAAGAGATATTTAAGCTCCACATTCCCAAAAGTATGCCATTAAGCAATGAGGTGGACATAGAAATATTAGCAAAGGAGTTTGAAGATATTACAGGAGCAGATATAAAAGATATTGTTTTTATGGCAGCAGTAAATGCTATTGAAAAGCTGCCAGAAGAAGAAAAATACATAAATGAAGATACAGATAGTCAACTGGAAAGTACAGTTTTAGTTACTATGGATGATTTTAGAAATGCATATAATGATATAAAACAGAGATATTAATTAAATGAGAAGTGTTTTTTATTTAAGATAAATGGAGGAAAGATATGAAAAAGATGATATCATGGAATGTTAATGGTCTGCGTGCCTGTGTTAAAAAAGGATTTAAAGAATTTTTTCATGAAATTGATGCAGACATATTTTGCATTCAAGAAAGTAAGCTTCAGGAAGGACAAATTGACTTTCAGCCTGAAGGATACAAAGCATACTGGCATTATGCAGAAAAGAAAGGATACAGTGGTACAGCCATATTTACAAAGGAGGAACCTATAAATGTACAATATGGTATTGGAGAGGGCTATGATGATAATGAAGGAAGAGTAATAACTTTAGAATTTCCTGAATATTATGTAATAACGGAATATACTCCAAACAGTCAGACAGAACTAAAACGGCTGGATTATAGAATGGCCTATGAAGACATAAAAAGAAATTATTTATGTGAATTAAAAAAGAAAAAACCTGTTATAATCTGTGGAGATATGAATGTTGCCCATAAAGAAATTGATCTAAAGAATCCCAAAGCAAATAGAAGAAATGCTGGATTTACAGATGAGGAAAGAGAAAAAATAACTGAACTTTTAGATAAAGGCTTTATAGATACTTTTAGATATTTATATCCAGAAAAAAAGGAGATTTATTCATGGTGGTCTTACAGATTTAATGCAAGGGCCAACAATGCGGGATGGAGAATTGATTATTTTCTTGTTTCAGAAGATTTAAAAGATAAAATATCTGAAGCAAAGATACATACAGAAGTAATGGGGTCTGATCACTGTCCTGTAGAACTTTCCATAAAATTATAGATTAAAGAATTTATTATATATTGACAAAATTTTAAACTAATATAAAATATAAGCATATATATTTGAATTTTAAGAAGGGGAATGGGAATTTAAATGAAATCAGCACTTTTTGTTATGGATGCACAAGAGGATTATGTCGGGGAGCAGCGTAATAAAGAAAAGTTTGATTATGATGATGATCACCTGATACGTAATATTAATGAAAGAATAAGCTATTATGAAGAATGCAGAATGCCTGTAGTGTATATTGTAACCTCTTATCCAAATAATTTTTTCTTTAATAGGTTTGTGAAGTATGGAATAACTGGAAGTAAGGGGGTAAAAATAGACAAACGTATAAAAATTGTGTCAGAAAATTATTTTGAAAAGCAGAGTAGAAATGCTTTTGATAACAAAAATCTCCTTAAGTTTGTTATGGAAAATAACATTGAGCAAATAGAGCTTGCTGGAGTTGATGGTAGATACTGTATTGCTAAAACAGCTGAAAGTGCAAGAAAGCATAAATTAAAAGTGAATATATTAAATAAGTGTGTAGCCACAGTTTATCCAGATAAGATAGATAAAGTAAGTAGAAGATTAATACAAAACGGAGTGGTCTATCTTTAACCAAGTGAAATTTTGTTGTAACATAGGGACCTTTTATTAGTAAATGAATAATATATAATGTGAATAAATACCTATGTTGGAGGCAGTAAACATATATGAATGGTTATGCATTAATAATGAAGCTTCAGCAGAAAATAGCAAAGGACAAAAACTTTGCAGATAAATTTAACAAGGCAGTTAAGGATTTAAACAGTATACCAGGGCTGCAGGCAGAGGTTCTCAGAATAATACAGATGAACAACGAAAGTGCACGTCAGCAGGCTTTGAATAATCTGCCTAAAAAAGCAAAAGTAACAGTTGAAGAATTATTAAGTTTATTAAATAATTAAAAGATTTTCTATTTATATAATATAAAATTCAATGGTATGTAATAACTGGTAATACCATTGAATTTTTTTATTTTATTTTGTGATAAGTTACAAAAAATAAGAAATTATCTCTAGTTAGTAGAAAACAGAAAAAATCAAGTATATAATAATCATATCGTATTGAAAAGGTTTAAGGAGGAGTAGGGAATGGAAAAAAAAGGCGTAACATTAAAAAGTAAAGTGGTCTTTAGTTATACTGTTATGGTTAGTTTTTTATTAACTTTTGCAACCGTTTGCGTGAAATTGCTTAACTCAGTTACACAACAGCTTAATAACCTTCAGCAGATTATTAATGATGCAGCTGTTCAGTCAATTACCAAACAGAGTATGAGAAAAGCAATAGAGTCAGCACAAAGTAATGTGGCAAAGTGTACGAGTAATGCAGTTGTAATATCCGTTATCAGTATAATTGCAGCTATACTTTTAGCCCTGATAATAATTCAATCTGTAATAAAACCTTTAAGAAAGTTAAATAACTTTGCGTATTTAATAAAAATGGGAGATTTAACTGCAAAGCTTGAAGGCAGATATGATAAGGAAATATATGAGGTTATAGATAATTTAAACAATGCAATTGGATCCAATAGAAGCATGTTAAATAATATAAATGAAAGTTCCACAGCTCTTGTACAGTCAAGCAATAATGTTAATACTGTAATTAACATTATTGATGAAGAAATAAACTCAGTAAAAAAATCAACTGAAATAATAGGATGTGAAGTTGATGACTTGGGTTTTGCAGCACAAGGGGTTAATAAACTGGCTCTTCAAATAAGTGAAGAAGTAATGAATTTAAATCGCACTGCAGAAAATGACACAAAAGAAGCTGAAAAAATCAAGAATAAAGCAATTGATGTAAGATTACAGGGTGAAAAAGCAGCAGGAAATGCAAAGAAAATCTATATTGAAAAGATTGATAATATACAAAAAGCAATAAAGCAGGGAGAAGTAGTTAATGATATAAGAATAATGGCACAAGCTATAGGAGAAGTATCAGAAAAAACCAATCTTTTGGCATTAAATGCAGCAATTGAAGCAGCCAGAGCAGGAGAAGCAGGAAAAGGGTTTGCTGTTGTTGCAGAGGAGGTAAAGGACTTAGCAGAAGTATCAAGTGTAAATGTAAAGAAAATTCAGGCTATTATCCAAGAAGTTAAGGATGCATTTGATAATTTAAGCAATCAGAGTAATGATTTATTAAAATTTATACAGGTAGATATGGAAAGAGATTATACTCTTCTTATTAATACTGCAAAAAGTTATGAAAAAGATTCTAAAGTAATAACAACTATGTCAGAGAAGGTTTGTGAGGCAAGTAATTCCATTGGATATGTAGTAAAGGAAATAAGCCAGGAAATAGAAAAGGTATTAAGTGCAACAAGTGAAACTGCAAATAAGTCAAAAAATATAACATATAATGTTGATGAGGTAAAAAAGCAGATAGAAAATATTATTGTCCAGTTAAATAGTCAGCATGAACTATCCAATAAGCTTGATGAAGAAGTTAATTTATACAAAATTTAGATTATAATGTACCCTGAAAATTGCAATTCATGATATACTTAAATTAAAATATTTGTATAAGGAGTTTTTTATGAAGAAGACAATAGGTGTTTTAGCCCATGTTGATAGTGGAAAGACAACATTTTGTGAGCAGATTCTTTATTATACAAAGGCAATAAGAAAGCTTGGTCGGGTGGATCATAAAGATTCTTTTTTAGATAATGATGAAATTGAAAAAGAGCGTGGAATAACTGTATTTTCTGAAATAGCTAATTTTGATTATGAGGATTCCACATATTTTCTTGTTGATACTCCAGGACATTTTGATTTTAGTTGTGAAATGGAAAGAGCACTGAGGGTTTTAGATTATGCAGTAATTATTATAAGTGCACCAAGAAAAGTAGAGGGTCACACAAAAACCATATTTAAGCTGTTGGATAAAATGAATATACCTGTATTTATTTTTGTAAATAAAATGGATAGACCAGAATGTGATAAAGAGGAAGTTTTAGCTAATATTAAGAGGAATCTAAGTGAGAATATTATACCTATTAATAAGGAAAATGTTAATTGTAATAAACTGGTTATAGAAGATGAATTATGTGAAAATGTGTGTATGTATGATGAAAATCTTATGGAACAATATTTAGAAGGAAATAATATTGAACCTATTTTTCAAGAGTCACTTAAAAAAATTGTAAAAGAGAGAAGAGCTTTTCCTGTAATGTTTGGAAGTGCATTAAATGATGAAGGTGTAAAAGAATTTTTATGGCTTCTTCATATTATTACATATACTTCCTATGAAGAACGGAAAAATAATAAATTTACAGGAGTAGTGTATAAAATTAAGCATGATCAGAGCAATACAAGAGTCACATATATAAAGTGTTTAGAAGGGGGATTAGGTCCCAAAGACAGTGTAGAATATTTAAACCATAAAGAGGAAGTATGTAATGAAAAGATAAATTCCATAAAAATATATAATGGATTAAAGGGCAGAGTCATTAATAAAGCAGATTCGGGAGATATTGTGGCGGTAACAGGACTTTCGGATTGTTTCGTTGGAGATTATATAGGTGCAAAGAAAAAAAGGCATGATTTCTCCATAACACCTGTTCTTATGTCAAAGGTAATATTTGATAATAAATTAAACAGCAGGGAAGTGCTTGAAATTTTTAAAACCATTGAAAAAGAAGAACCAGAGCTGTCTGTAGAGTGGAATGAGGAGCTTATGGAAATTCATATATCCATAATGGGCAGAATTCAGCTGGAAATATTAAAAGAAATGATTTTGAGAAGATTTAAGATTAATGTGGATTTTGGAAAATGCAAAATACTGTATAGAGAAACCATAAATAGTACCATTTATGGACGAGGGCATTATGAGCCGTTAAAACATTATGCGGAAGTTCACTTAAAGATGGAACCTTTAAAGAGAGGAACCGGCATAACTTTTGAAAGTCAGTGTCATGTGGATACTTTATCCTTAAATTATCAAAACTTAATTAAGACTCATATTTTTGAGAAGAAGCATAAGGGAGTTTTGTGTGGAGCACCAATAACAGATATTAAATTCACTTTAGTTTGTGGAAGATCCCATTTGAAACATACATGTGGAGGAGATTTCAGGCAGGCTGTTTATAGAGGAATAAGACAAGGGTTATATAAGGCTGACTCTATTCTTCTTGAACCATATTACAGATTTGAAATAATTGTACCCTTAGAATATACAGGAAGAGTAATTTCTGATATTTCTAAACTAAGCGGTACATTTGATGATCCTATATCAGATAAGGATAATGTTAATGTTATTATAAGGGGAAGAGGGCCGGTAGGGTCTTTTATGGATTATTATTTAGACGTTATAGCTTATTCTAAGGGAAAGGGCCAAATGAATTATGCAAATGATGGATATGATGTATGTCATAATACTGAAGAAGTAATAAAAGTTATAGGATATGATAGGACATTAGATAAAGAAAATACTCCTAATTCCGTGTTCTGCTCCCATGGAAGCGGTTATACAGTATTGTGGAATGAAGCTGACGAAAAAATGCATTGTGAAGGAAATTATTAGACAGTTAATTTTAAGTTACTGTCTAATAATTTCCTTAAATATTTACATACCATAGTTTTTATGACAACTATCATAAAAAGCTGATTTATATTTTGCAATAATTATAGGTTCGTTTTCAGAATTTATTGATGCGAACTTTATTAAGGAAGAGTAATAATTTTGAGGTTCTATGGTTATACCATAATTATTTTCCATTTCACGCCATTGATTTATATATTGGGAAATGTTAATTTTTATATATTGTCCTATGCTTTTATCATTAATGGAAAAGGGCTGACCACATGAAGTTAATGGGGTATTATTCCATGTTACAGTATTTGTGTCTAATTTTTCTTCATTTTTATAAATACAAAAGTTGTTATTGCTATAGAAACTTGACTGGTTATTTATATCTTTAACATAAAGGCATAGATGTGCAGATTCTATTGGAATATCATAGAGCATGGTTAAATCAAATTTTATAAGGGTTTTAAAATTAATTGAATTGGATGGAGAGGTGTGAAGACTTCCTGAATATAATTTTTTTAAGGAAGAAAAATTTTTATTGGCATGGCTGCTGTCAACAAAGGTTGTGCCTAATGGTTTGATTTTAATTAAAGAACTCATTTTTATCAACTTCCTTTCATGAATTAAATAGGATAGATTAACAGTATAAAAAAGTATTATTAATTAATAATATGAAATAAATAGTCCATAAATGATTATTTATTTCATAAAGAGGAATAAATAAAAAAACTAGATTATCTATAAGACAATCTAGCTTTTTTGTAAAATTTAAAATATATAGTTTTATAAGCTTTTATAAATTTAAATTCTATAAGGCCTATGTAAAAATAATAAGTGACCTGAATTACACAGCATAGATTTAATTTAAAAGCCAATTATAGTATAGCATACTTTTTACAAAAGTTGTATTGCAATTTATGGAATATTATAAATACAAAAATAATGGAGATAATATATATGAATATAAAATTCAATTATAAGGATAAAATAATAGAAGGTGAATTAATATATAGAAAAAGAAAAAGTATGTGCTTAAAGATTAAAGAAAATGGAGCACTGGAAATAATAGTACCTTTTAAAACTCCTGAAATTTACATAGATGAATTTCTGCAGGAAAGGGGCAGCTGGATAGTTGAAAAAATGGAAGAAGTACAAAAAAGAAATAAAAGTGTTATAAAAAGAGGGTTTAAAGAAGGAAATACTTTTATGTATCTTGGAGAAGAATATGAAGTGAAAGTTGTTATTTCTGATGGAATAAAAGGTATAGATATAGTGTTTTCAGAAGATGATAAATATGTTTATATAAAGGCTTCAAAATATGA
>CAZPRO010000103.1:0-8423 GCA_964588775.1 uncultured Clostridium sp. | reverse complement strand
TTTAATCCAACTCATATCCATTTTAAATGTCCTCCTAATCTCTTTTTAAATTAATATATTTATTTTTTGTTTCAAATGGTTTGAAGGTTTTTCCTCCACCATCATAAAACTTACCAAAATATTCAACATAAGTTAATCTTAGTGTATGAACATATCCACTTAATAAAGATAATCCTAAGTTAACTGTTTGGAATATTACAAATATTAATGGTCCAATCAAAAATACTCCAATAGGACCTGGAATCATCTTCATAATCAAATTAACAGCACCTGCAATTGATCCACCTGATAATCCAATAGCCATAAGTCTTGTATATGATACTAAATCACCTACATAACTTGTAATTCCATATAGTTCATATAAGCCTGAACCAATTTTTCCTCCAATAGAAGCAGCACTTCTACCTTGAGTTGCTACAATAAGTATAGCACCTACTATAGAACCCACCTTACCAATTGTACTCATTGTGCCATTTCCTGTAAACATTCCACCAGCCATAATTCCAAGAGAAATTAAAGTTATAAGCCATGAACCTGAATCCATAAATGCATCTAGTGGTTTTCCTACTTTAATAAGCACAACTGCTTTAATGCATAATCCAAATAGTATTTGAATTGCACCAAATACTACTGACATTGCAAGTATAGTCATAACATCATTAGTAGTATCAATTAGATGAGGCACTGAAATTAAATCACCAAAATAACCACCATAAAGAACTCCAAATGCAATTGTTGGATAACTTAGATAGTGGAAGAACTTAATCATCTGTTTCATACCATCATCAAATTTGAAATACTTAAGAGCAAGCAATGTTGCTATAAGCATAATAATACCATATCCTGCATCTGCCACCATCATTCCAAAGAATATTAGGTAAAATGGAGTAACATAAGGTGTAGGATCTATGAAATCATATCTTGGAAGAGCATACATTTCAGTAACTGACTGGAATGCTTTGTTTAAGTCATTATTTTCTAGTTTAATTGGAACATCTTCTATTTCCTCTTCCTTAACTTCTTCATAGTTTAAATAGTAATCATCACCTAAAATTTCATTACAGATAGCTTCAAGATGTTTATTGTGTTTTGTTGGTACCCATCCTCTTATAAGTGTAGTACTTTCAGTTTTTAAGAAATTAGTACTGACTGCCTTTCTGCTTACAACATTGTTTAGATACTCATACACTAACTGCAATGTTTTCATACTAGTTTCATATCCAGCTAATTCTTCTTTTATAATGAATTTTTCAGAATCAATGTGGCCAATTCTATCATTATAATCGTGAATTGCTTTCAATGGAGTTTCATTTTCTTCTGTTTTAAATGGAGTAAAACCTACCCCCCTAAGTGCCTCCTCAACACTATCCTTCATTGCTGCATTACATAAAGCAATAAAATAAGTATCTTGGCTGGTCTTTGAAATAATTTCAACATAACAGTCATTTGTAGCTTCAGCTAATTCATTTTCATATTGATTAGCAATGCTTCCCAAGAAATAAGAAACTTGTTTTAGTTCTTTTAATGACCCTAATGGTACATCAAAAGTTTCATAAGGCTGTAAACTGTTAACCATATTTTGAAGCTTTGTTTTTTCGTTATCCAGTTTAGCTAAACCTTCTTCTTTTTCTTTAACTTTGCCATAAATAGCTTCCCATTCACTATTTTGAACTTTTTCTTTTAGTTCTTCCATAGTCAAAGTTGCTTTTCCTGTACGCAAAGCCTTAAGACTTGACTGTTTAGGCACATAGTTATCTAAAAATTGTAGGGCAAATTTTACTTTTGATAACTGCTCTTCATACTTTGCTATATCTGTATCAATTGAATCTTTTTGTAATCCATGAAGTACCTCATTATTTTCTAACAATTCTTCATCCTGCATATTAATAAATTCAGCATTTGAGAATTCCTGAAGCTTTTCAAGTAATACATCCTTTTTTGATTCAAAGGCAAGCAAAGTGAACTTATTCATTTTAACTATTGCCATGAACTTTCACTATCCTCTCAACCACTAATTTTACAGCATTATTTTTCTTTTCTTCAGAAAGATTTTCAATTTCTGAAGCTTCGCTTTTACCCCTATTTAATATAGGTTCCGCTTGTTTGTTTCCTTCACTAATGGCTTCATTCATTAGTGTAGCAGCTTTCTCTTTTGCTTTAGCCAAAACATCATCATACTGCTGCTGTGCTTCTGAATTTGCCCTTTGAACAATTTCTTTTGCTTCTGCTGCTGCTTGCTTTAATAATTCTGATGCTTCCGCTTCTGCTTTTTTAATTTCCTCTATTGCTTCTAATGCCAAAATATCACCACCTTTATCCCTTAATAAAGAAAAATAATATATATTAATACTTTATGTAGTATTAATTACTTTGTAAGTTTGTTTAATTATACAATGTTTATATACTTTTTTCAATACATTTGTCTCTTTAATTAACAAAATGTTATTAAAATATAACTATTATGTTTTAATAATTTATATCTTCTAGGTATATAACATTGCTGTTATTGTCAAAAAGACAATAACATTTTTCTTCTATGATTTTATTGTTTTCAACATATTGCTTAATATTTATGTCAAACTTCTCTAAATACCATTCTTTAAATGAATATTCTCTTCGAAGCTGTTCTTTTATTAAACGTTCTTCTTCTCTTAACATAGAAGTTTTCATAAAATCAGGCAGTCCCCTCTTCTTATTATATAACAAATAATTAAATTTAACTATATCCAGTAGGAAGTTATCTCCATTTTTTTGCATTGTCTTAAAAAAATCTAAAAATACCTTATAATATTCTATGTTTCCAATATTCTTATTAAAATATCCATTGTTCTCAAAAAACTTTCCCAATTCAAAGTAAAAGTCAAAGGGAGTGTCAAATTTATCCTCAAAATAGGAAATTATGTATTTGAATTTTCCTGAATTATAATACTTATCAACCATAGCTTCAACTTTTTTTAACTTCAACATTTCTTCATAGGAAACAAGGTTGGTTTTTAGTATTTCATAAGGGGGATACAAAGAATATTTCATTTTGTAATGTGCAGCTTCCTCACGCATGCTTGAACCCTTTAAAAGTTTTAAAAATCCAAGCTGAATTTCTTCTGGCTTAATAGAATACACATCATTAAAAGACTTCACAAATGAATTATAATCTTCACCTGGAAGTCCTGCTATCAAATCAAGATGCTGTTTTATATTCTTTATGGATTTAAGTTCCAATACTTTTTCTTTAATATCATTAAAATTGACAAATCTATTTATGTTTTTTAAAACATCATCGTTAGTAGTTTGAACTCCCACTTCAAATTGAAATCGTCCCTTAGGTGCAGTTCTTAAAAGTGCTATTTCATCATCTCTCAAAATATCTGCTGAAATTTCAAAATGGAATGTAATATCAGTATGACAATTTATTAAATAATCCCATATAGCCATTGTAAATTTGTGGTTGCAGTTAAATGTTCTGTCAACAAATTTTACAAGTTTAACTTTCTTTTTAATAAAATACTCAAGTTCTTTTAATACTCTGTCAATTGGCAGAAATCTAACTCCATGACTGGTAGACGATAAACAATATTTACAGTTAAAGGGGCATCCCCTTGATGCTTCGTAATAAACTATTTTATTTTCAAGATTTTCATCTTTTTCATAGGGAAATACTATTTCTTCCATTGACATAAGGGGTCTTTTCTCATTTGAAATAACCATTTCATTACTTTTATAATGTAAACCTCTAACATCATTTATACTAATCTGACCCAGTTTATATAAAATGAAATCTCTATAAGTTTTCTCACCTTCTCCTTCAATAACATATTCGCCTACATTATTTTTCAAAAATGTAACACAGTCAAAAGATACTTCCGGACCACCATATAATATTTCAATAGTTTCATTTACCTGTTTTATAAGGTTGCTCAAACGACTAATAAGTTCAACATTCCAAATATATGTTGAAAAACATACTATATCTGGTTTTTCAAGAATAATTTCTTCAAGTATCCTTTCCTCTCTGTCATTAATTGTAAATTCTCTTATTCTGCATTCATAAGGAATGTCTTTAGTAAAACTTTTTAAATATCTCACTGCTAAATTACTATGGATATATTTAGAGTTAATAGCTGTAAGTAATACTTTCATTTATTGTTTTCTCCTCTTCTTTTCTTAACTTTGGCATTTTTGTAGCTTTAATAAAAAATATATCTTCCCATACTTTAGTTTCTTCTATTTTAAAATTTTTTTCAACTATTTTTTTTATTTCATCACAATTATTACTGCTTAAAGGATTTAAATTTTTAAATGTAAACTGACGGATAGTACCTTTGGGCATTATTATTTTTACCTTATTATTGAAAAATTTTCCTCTCTGCTTATTAATATCCCATATATATATTTTTCCAAAATCTTTTATATAATCTGTTACCCTTTGTATTATCCTTTCTTTTTCAAAATATGTCCATATATTATTTAATTCAAAAAAGAAAGTACATGCATCATAATTTTCTAATTGCAGTCTTTCTTCCCTGCCTTCACTAACATAATCCACACTTATTTCATCATAAACTTCCTTGGATATATTATAAATAATCCCAAGATTTTTCTCTCCTACATCTAAAATATTTCCTTCAATCTCAATATCTTTCATATTTATAACTAAAGTTTTCCCCACCAAAATCACCCTTTTATAAAAAATTTCACACCTATATATTACCATTTTTTTACTGCTATTGAAAGAAACTTTCTCTTAAACATTTTTATTTCTTAATTTGTATATAAAAATGAACACCATACTAACCATAATAACAATGAGAACCACTTCCATTTCTTTCGGCATACAGAAAGAAATCTTACCCTTATCTGCTTTCATTCTATATATGCAGCCTATACCACTATCTAATATATAAACATATTCTTTCTTTAATATTATGCTTTTTATATTACTTTCCTCTTTCAGTTTTAGCAATTCCCCTTTTGCTCCGCTTTCATTTAATGAACATATAATATTTTTATTTTTGTCGTAATAAATAATAGAATCCTTTTCTAAAATCTGCCCACATCTGTCAATAACCATATACTGCATACTCTGTACTTTGGAGAAAACATATAAGGGAGCTGGTACCTTTGTGCTGGGAGGATTGCTTATTATTTTTGTAACAGAACTATAATTTTTAAACTTTGGGGAATCTATTGAATCTCCTCCACTATAATCAGGCCAGCCATACCATTTTCCTTTTTCTATTTTATATATATAATCTGAATCTCTGTTTATGGGGCGACTTCCTATATTCTGTGCTCCTTCTACTATACCCACAAGATTATTCTTTGAATCTAAATCCCATCCACTTATACTCCTTATACCACAGCAATATAAAGAAATTTCATAACTTTCTGGATTTATCTCTACTACAGATGAATTTCCAAAAGTCTGTGCTTTAATCTTCTGTCCTTGTATACTGCTGTTTCCATATGCCATATATGCACCTGTTTTATTTTCTCCATAATTATTTCCATTTAAAGTAATATTTATAGGACTTCTCTCATATGGAATTTCAGTTGTATTTTCCCCATTATCCTTATCAGCAATGCCACTATTGGTTGCACTGCCAATTGAAAGAAGAATTTTATTATCTTTTATAATAAGCTGCCTTTTTAAATAGTTTCCTTCATAAGGAATATTACTGCATATAATTTTTGAAATATTATGCTTTATATCATATTCATATATTTTATCATCACTTAGAATATACATTTTATTCTTATAATAAAGAATTTTTTCAATATTATACTCTGGATTTCTAAATATAATTTTTTCACTTCCATCATTTTGAAATGCTTTAACATAATTTTTATATGCCACATATGTAATTTGTTCATCTTGGTCAAAATCTACAGCATTTTCAACTCCTTTAGCATATATGCTCCACTGAACATTATCATCCAAAAGGCTTATTTTATATATTCCCGTAATTTCAAATAATATAAATGCACCTGCAGTTATTAATAAAGCTCCTGCTAAATATTTTATAAAGTGTTTCATTTTTATCCTCCACAAAAAATACTTTCTCTCTATATTGTATTTTTATATTTTTAAATAAGACCTGTTTTCTTTCTGCCTTTTTATAACTCAATAAAAATGAATTAAGAAATATTATTTACTATAAAAATAACCATTGTTTCATTAAATTTTAAATATAAAAAAGAGAAATATCCATTATTTTCACTTAATAGATATTCCTCTTTTTTATATTTAGAAATCCTTTTTTTCTAATTCCATTTCAATGCCTTTCCACTGTTGATTCATAATATTATAATATTTATAACTACATTGTTTAAAACCAATGGAACTATAACATCTATATGCATTTTCATTATTTTCAAAAACACCTAGAGATATTTTTTCAACCTTTAAAATTTCAAAAGCATATTTAGCTGCAAGTTTTAACATTTCTTTTCCATATCCTCTTCCTCTTATGGAATCATCTACAATTACAAATCCGAATCTGACTTTAGTTTTTTCATCATTCGTAAAAAACATAAATAACTGTCCAACTATTTTAGCATCATCAATGGCAGTCATTATCCAGAAATCACGTTCTTTTCCAAAGTCATAGTAAAAATCATTTAAATCCTGTCCATTAATGGGATAACTTTGAAACAAATCTGCACTCCATTTTCTAAAAGTCTGTTCATCCTTTATCCATCCTGTAATAATATCAGCATCACTTTCTCTGTATGGTCTTAACCTTAACATTTTATACACTCCTTACTATAATTTAGCTAATTATATCATAAGATCTTGTAATATTCACTTCTTTTGCGAATAAACTTTATTATAACAAAAGGAGTGAATGCCCTTGAAAAATGATAATTTTTTAAAAAATTCTTTTTTGCTTACTGCTTCCAACATTACAACAGGAATACTAGGTTTTATTTTTAATATATATCTTTCTTCCTTATTAGAACCTGAAGGCATGGGGTTATATAATCTTGTAATGCCCATATACAATTTATTCATATGCCTTATGTCTGCTGGAATTGTTGCCTCCATATCAAAAATAGCAGCAGTCTATGAAGATAAGGGTGAATATAAAAATATTAAAAAGACAATACACATTGTCTGCATATTTAACATATCCTGGGCAGTTCTAATTGGAATTCTGGTTTTTATTGCTGCACCTTTCATAGGAAAATATGGAGTCAGTGATGTTCGTACCATAAAGGCCATAAGAGTTATATGCCCTGCTATGGTATTCATAGCTACTTCAAATATATTTAAAGGTTATTTCTATGGAACATCAAAAATTACCATTCCAGCATTTTTGGACATTCTTGAAAAAGCCATGAGAATAATTACTGTTAGCATTCTGATTTTAGTCTTTAAAGCCAGCTCCATTGAAACCATGGTTACTCTTGCAACTGTTGCTTTGTGTATTGGTGAGCTTCAAAGTCTTATTGGACTATATATATATTATAGATACTGCATCCATAAAGTACCCCCTTCACATGAAGTATGTGAAAGCAGAATACAACTATTATTTAATGTAATGATTATTTCCATTCCCTTATGCCTTAACGGTTTTTTAACTAATATTCTAGGAACAATGGCAACTCTTATTGTTCCTAGAAGACTTTCACTTGCTGGTTTTACACATATTGAAGCTTTAAGTCTTATAGGAAAATACACAGGAATGGCAGCAACAATGCTTACCCTGCCTTTAGTAGTAGTTTCAACTATAAATACTCTGCTTATTCCTGATCTTTCCCAGACAATGAACAGTGGTCAATGTTACAAAGCTGCACATAGAATAAAGAAAGTTATAAAACTTGCTTTTCTACTTGGCTTATCTACAGCAATAATATGTAATATTGTCCCTTCTTCCTTAGGCTTTATGTTCTTTAACCGCAAGGATCTTGGACCATATATAAGATTTGTTTCCCTTGCTGCACCAATATTTTTTACATCTTCAACTATGTTTGGCATTTTAAATGGATTAAACAGACAATCAATTATTTTAAGAAATTCCTTAATTGAAGCAGGAATTGAGCTTATCTGTCTTTTTATTTTTACTGCCATTCCATCTATAAACATTTATGGATATAGCATAGCAATGATTCTTGCAACAGGCATAAGTTTTATTTTAAATTTTTATGAAGTAAAAAAACATATTGATATAGAAATAAATCTTTATAATGTAATAATTTATTTATTATTAGGATTATTAACCTTCCTAATTATAAAAATTTTATCTCTTCATATTTTTGTTAATAATTATATTGCAAACAATCTTATAGTGACTGCATTAACATTTTTAACTTTTCTTTATCTTGGAACCTTTGGAGATAATAATTAATCATAAAATAATTTATAATATATCGAGTAGGTGAACCTCAGAAATAATTTTCTGAGGTCTTTCCTCTCACAGAAC
>CAZPRO010000102.1:0-8453 GCA_964588775.1 uncultured Clostridium sp. | reverse complement strand
CCATCATCTATTAAAATTGTATTTCCTGGTACAACATCATTAGCTAATCCAGCATATGTAAC
Organism: uncultured Clostridium sp.; assembly: GCA_964588775.1. GTDB lineage: Bacteria > Bacillota > Clostridia > Clostridiales > Clostridiaceae > Clostridium. The sequence continues at coordinate 8,391 of CAZPRO010000102.1, read as the reverse complement.
AGCACATTTTGTTGCATCACCAATTAAATCCATATCTCCAGCGTATACTGTAAATTCAGTACCTTTTTGTAATTCGATTTTCTTAGGATCAAATTTACCAGTTCTTATTTCTGGACCCTTTGTGTCAAGGATAACAGCAACTTCTCTGCCTAATTTTTTAGAAATAGCTCTAACCTTTTCAATTCTACCTCTGTGTTCTTCATGGTCACCATGTGAAAAGTTATGTCTTGAAGCATTCATTCCTGCAAGCATTACTTTTTCTAGTGTTTCCATATCTTCACTAGCTGGTCCAATAGTACAAATCATTTTAGTTTTTCTCATCAAACTAACACTCCTCTTTTTTGGATTAATTATAAAATTTATATAAATAAACTATAAGCATATTAATTAAGATAACATTTTAGCAATATCATAAAGTTCAGTATCAAATTTACTTTCCATATCTAAAGCTTCATCAATATCCTGATCAATTATTTTATTGTTTCTTATTCCTATAACTCTTGAAGTTTTTCCTTCCATTAATACTTCAACAGCCTTTGCTCCCATTCTTGAAGCTAATACTCTATCGGTTGCACTTGGACTTCCACCTCTTTGAATATGACCTAAAACAGTTGCTCTTGTTTCAATTCCTGTAATATTTTCAACATATTCTGCTAATTCAAAAGCCCCTCCAATACCTTCTGCAAGTATTACTAAGTTATGCATTTTTCCATGGTTTTTACCTTCTAAAATAGTCTTACAAAGTTCATCTCTATTGAAATTTTCTATTTCTGGTACTATTATTGCTTCAGCACCACCACAGATTCCTGCATATAAAGATAAATCTCCGCAGTTTCTTCCCATTACTTCTACTATTGATACTCTTTCATGAGAAGTTGAAGTATCTCTTATTTTATTAATTGCATCAACAACAGTATTTAAAGCTGTGTCAAAACCTAGTGTAAAATCAGTATAAGCTAAATCATTGTCAATTGTTCCTGGAATCCCAATTGTTTTTATTCCAAGTTTTGATAATAATTTTGCTCCAGTAAATGATCCATCACCGCCAATAACAACTAATGCTTCTACACCATATGCTTGAAGAATCTTTGCAGCCTTTTTTCTTACTTCTTCATTTTTAAATTCAGGACATCTGGCAGTTCTTAATATTGTTCCACCTCTTTGAATAATGTCTGAAACTGATGTTTTATCCATTGTAAATAATTCACCATTTATTAAACCGCTGTATCCTCTTTGCACACCCATAACCTCTATACCATTATGGATAGCAATACGTACTACTGCTCTAATTGCAGCATTCATTCCTGGTGCATCTCCACCACTTGTTAGCACAGCTATCTTCTTCATAAATATATTTCCTCCTTACCACTGGGGCATCTGAGTCCCATGTATGCATTTCATAACCACAATTTATCAATCCACAAATAATTGTACATAAAAATATTACAATTATCAATGATATTTAGACAACTTTTATTATTATTCCAAAAGAAATCATGGTTTTTTACAATTATGTTTTTACTGTGTAAAAATAATACTGTATAACATACTACTTTTACAGTATTATTGTATACTTTATTTCATAATTTAAAGTAATTAATATAATTTTCTATAAAATATATATTAAGAAAATATATCTAGATGTGTACCAATTCTATTATAACCAAAGAATTTTAATTTTATATAATTTATTTTTATTTTTATTATTTTAATTTTTGTAATATTTTTCATTTATTTATTTGTCAATTTTTAAAGATACAGTGAATATAATTAATAACAAATGATTTAATTTTATTTTAATAACTTCTTACAAAGTTCTTCCCTTTTTAATATAAATAGAAACAACAGTTAAATAAAGATTTAACTGTTGTTTTTCTAATTAATATTTATAAAAAATTAGTCTGCTAATGAAATTATGCTATGTATTTTTTATTATTTTTCAACTATCTTAACATTTTCTTCTCCCAATATGCCGCTTAAAATTTCTTTAATATCACTATTAAGATTAACCCATTTCTCTCGTGATGCCCTAAATTTTTCATTTTCTTTAGCAGCATAGAAATATATTGGAGTATCTCCCTTTTTATCAGCAGTAATTATTTCTTTTAATTCCTTGCTAAATTCCTGAATCTTATGCTTATTTTCAAGCCTTAAATATAATTTTGCATTGTTGATTTTTTCTAAAGGTTCAATGTTTTCACATATAAGTTTAGGTGCTTCATCCTCTTTTATGCTAAGCCTTCCTTTTATAATAACAAGATTATCTGCAGCACATAAATTCTTAACCTTTTCTAATGTTTTAGGAAAAACAATTACTTCAATACTTCCACTTAAGTCTTCTAATGTAATAAATGCCATAATTGCATTATTTCTTGTTATCTTCTGGCTTACTTTCGCAATAATACCACCTAAGATAACTCTGTCATTATCCATAAGTCTATCGTCCTTATCAAACATATGCATATCCTTAAGCATTTCATCAGTTTCACTAATATCTAAAGTTTCCTGTTCTTTATATACTTCACATATTTCATTTGTTGTCTGCATTTTAATACTTTTTGCATAATCATCTAAAGGATGTCCTGTAATATATAATCCTGTCATTTCCTTTTCCATAATAAGAAGATTTCTTTTATCAAATTCTTTTATATCAGGATAATTAACATTAGGATTTTTTAATTCTTCTGCTGCTCCAAACAAACTCATCTGTCCATCTATATTTCTTTTTTTGTCACTTGATATATTATCAATAAGCTTCTCATGAACAGCCAGCATTTTAGACCTGAATATATTAAAGCAATCCATTGCTCCACATTTTATAAGACATTCTACTGCACGCTTATTTAAAGCAGAAGCTTCCATTTTATTTATAAAATCAACTAATGATTCAAATTTCCCCTTATTTTGTCTTGCCTTTACAAGACCTTCAACTACATTTGACCCAACATTTTTTACTGCTGAAAGTCCAAATCTTATTGTGTCCCCCTTAACTGTAAACTTTTCACAACTCTCATTTACATCTGGTGGAAGCACTTGTATCCCCATAGTTTCTGCAATAGTAATATAATGTGCTATTTTTTCACTTGTTCCCATTATAGAATTCATCATTGCTGCAAGCATTTCTACAGGATAATATCTCATTAAAAAGGCTGTTTGGTAACCTACAACTGCATATGCCGCTGCATGGGACTTGTTGAAGGCATAGCTTGCAAAGTCCATCATATTATCAAATATTTTATTTGCAGCTTTTTCATCAATTCCATTTCTGATACATCCAGGTACCAGTACCTCTCCATTTTCATCTGTAATACCATAGATGAAATTTTTACGTTCTTCTTCCATTACTTTATGCTTTTTCTTTGACATGGCACGCCTAACCATATCACTGCGTCCCATGGAATATCCCGCAAGCTTTCTAACAATTTCCATAACCTGTTCCTGATATACCATTACTCCATATGTAACATCAAGTATATCTTCCAATTCAGGTGTATCATATACAACTTTATCAGGGTTCCTTTTACATTCTATATATCTTGGAATCTCAGACATAGGACCTGGTCTGTATAAGGAAATACCTGCTATAATATCTTCCAGTGAATCCGGCTTTAATTCTTTCATAAAAGATGTCATACCTGCTGATTCAAGCTGAAACACACCTGTAGTCTTTCCCTCACCAATCATTTTGTAGACTTCCTTATCATCCATATTAATCTTATCAAGATCAATATGAATACCTCTATTTTCCTTAACCATTTTTATGGCATCATTCATAACAGTTAATGTTCTAAGTCCTAAAAAATCCATTTTTAAAAGTCCAAGTTCTTCAAGAGTAGTCATTCCAAACTGAGTAACTATCATTTCATCATTTCTTTGTAATGGGACATATTCCACAAGTGGTTTGGATGAAATAACAACACCTGCTGCATGAGTTGAAGAATGTCTCGGCAACCCCTCAAGGTCCATTGAAACATCTATTAAATTTTTAATTCTTTCATCACCATCATAGGCAGCTTTAAGCTCAGGATTTATTTCTAAAGCCTTTTCTATTGTAATTCCAAGCATAGTAGGAACCATTTTAGCTATTTTATCAACTTCTGTATAGCTGTAATTCATAGCTCTTCCTACATCTCTTATACAAAGTCTTGCCGCCATTGTACCAAATGTTATTATCTGAGAAACACAATCCTTGCCATATTTCTCAACAACATAATCTATTACTTCCTGACGTCTTTCATAACAGAAATCCGAATCAATATCAGGCATGCTGACTCTTTCTGGATTTAAAAAACGTTCAAAAATAAGACTATATTTTATAGGATCAATTTTAGTAATTCCCAAAGTATAGGCAACTATAGAACCTGCTGCCGAACCTCTGCCTGGACCTGTTGGAATTCCATGATCATATGAGAATTTTATAAAATCCCATACAATAAGGAAATAATCAACATACCCCATTTGCTTTATTACTCCAAGCTCATACTCTAATCTATCCACAAGTTTTTTTGCTTCATCTGAATTATCCACAATATTATTAACTTTTGTGTAATCTAATTGACAATTTCTTAATTTTTCAAACACATCATATCTTTCAATAAGACCCTCATAACATGTTTTTTTCAAATACTCATAAGGGTCTGTTCCTTCCTTAAGTGGAAATTTAGGCAGCTTAGATTCATGAAATTTATATTCATAATTACATTCATCTGCTATCTTCACTGTGTTTTCTAAAGCCTCTGGTACATAAGAAAATATTTCCCACATTTCTTCTGGTGACTTTAAATAGAACTGATCTGAAGGATATCTTCTTCTATTGGGGTCATCTATTGTTTTTTGTGTCTGAATACACATTAATACATCATGAGATTTTGAATCCTTTTTCTCTATGTAATGAACATCATTAGTTGCTACAAGAGGAATACCTGTTTCTTTTGATAATTTTATATTAAGTTCATTTACTCTCTGCTGTTCTTCCATTCCATGATTCTGCAGTTCAAGATAAAATCCATCTTTAAATATATCTTTATAGATAAGTGCTGTTTCTTTTGCTTTTTCATAATTTTGTTTAAGTAATGATGATTGAACTTCTCCACCTAAACATGCACTTAAAGCGATTATTCCTTCACTATGCTCTCTCAAATACTCATGGTCTGTTCTAGGCTTATAATAAAAGCCATCTATAGATGCTGTAGAAACTATCTTCATTAAATTCTGATATCCCTTCTCATTTTTAATAAGGAGAACAAGATGGTGTGTGGAATTTTCCTTATCAGGCTGTTTAATAAGTCTTGATTTTGGCACAACATAAACTTCACATCCAAGTATGGCTTTTATTTGGACTTCCTGTGCAGCCTTAAAGAAATCAACAAGACCATACATAACACCATGGTCTGTAATTGCTATACTCTTCATACCTAAATCTTTTGCACGCTGCATAAGCTTTTTTATCTTTCCAGAACCATCAAGAAGACTATATTCTGTATGAAGATGTAAATGCACAAAATCTTTTGCTGTACTCAATATAATTCCTCCTTTCTTAATTTTAAATTATATATAAATCTTTTAGTTATAAATTTAAACCAAAAACTTCTTAATTATTATAACAATCTGAAGTTTGCTTGTCATTTTTCCTGCATAATATTAGTGTTTAAATTATATCCATATTTATATCTTTTAACATTATTCAATGGTTATTGAGAACAAAGAAAAAATATACAAGCTGCTAAAAGTTTTTTTACTCTTAGCAGCCTTAAATTTATTCAATATTTAATTATTTTTATTATAGAAACTCAAGATATCTTCTACATAGCCTTTTTGTATACTATCGCATTCTCTATAAATTTCATGCTTTGATCCTTTAACTTGAACAACCTGACATGTTTTTGAATACTTTTCAAACTTATCTTGTCCACTTTTGCCAACTGATGTATCTTTTTCAGCCTCAAACATAATTACTGGAATCTGTATCTTTTCTACATTCTTTTTCTTTGTGATTTTTTTTAATTCATTAAGTGATTCATATACCCATCTATATGATGCTCCACCCCTTTTAAGCTTATCATTTGATTCAACTATTTTATTATGATATTCAAATCTGCTCTTACTGCTTGTTGCTACATCATTAACTGATTTTGGTGCTGTATATGGTCCCTGTCCTGTAGCATAGCTGTCATCTTTACCAGTTATTTTATAAAATGATGCTGCCATTTTTACTAAAAAGCCAGGAATAGAACCAGTATTAATTTCAAACATAGGTGCAGATAAAACTGCTGCATCAAAATAATTTGGATATTCCTCTAAAAAACCTGTAGTTATAGCTCCACCCATAGACTGCCCCATTACAAATAAATGACTGCTTTTATTTTCAGGTACGACTATTTTATCTAAAAACTGTTTTAAATCATCCATATAATATTGAAAACTTTCAACATTAACCTGTGTATTATCCATAGTTCCTAAACTTTCAGAACGTGCATTACCTCTGTTTTCCATTGTAAAAACATTATATCCGCTTTTAGTAAAATAATAGATTACATCATTATATCTTTCAACAAATTCTCCAAACCCCTGTACAATAACTATACTGCCCTTAGGTTTATCTACTATGTATGTTCTATAATATAAATTTACATTTTCCTTACCTTTTATTGTTCCTTCTTTTTGTATACTCTTTAAATACGGTTCTACTTGTTCTTTCATATCTTTTTCATAATTTTTTTCAGAAACATAAATATTATCTATGGTAACCTTATCCTCTGCCTTAGCTGCTCTTATGTTATATGAGCCAGCTAATATTCCCATACATAAAATTAGAGATAATACTACTCTAATTATTTTCCCTGCTTTTTTAAATTTTAATTCTGACATTTTTAATTCCTCCCTAACATCTTTATATTTATCTTTTTTGTTTTCTAATTATAAAGACGTAATAAAATGTATTTTTCTGACACATTTTATTTGGAAAAATTATAAAAAATTTTTCTTATAGGTAAATTATCTATATACTCATATTCCTTCTCTCATTATAGTTATAATAAATATTAAAATAATAAATATTAATAATGCAATAAACATATATGGAACTATTTTCACCTTCAAAGGTAATTTTATTTTTATTTTTTTACTTTCTGTCAACATTGAATTTTTCCTAACATATTCAGTTATAAGATTATACCTTTCCATATTAAACTGAATTACAGTTTCACCATCTTCTTTGTTAAATACAAGATAAAATAACTCTTTCTTTTTTACAACATCTATGTTCCCTATAATTTCATAATGATTAGAATATTGAAAATTCATAGTCATTTCAACTAATATATTTCGCTTATTTGTACATATTAGTATACACTTAGTATTCCATTGAAATATTGGATGTGCTAATCCAGAAAACATTATCGAAGCTGCAAAGCCCATTCTTATTGTTTCTATAGAATAATTTAAACCAGTAAAATGATATTCTATTATTTCATCTTCTTCTAAGTCTTTTTGTACAATACTTATGGCTTCTCTTAACTGAATTTTAAAATATATATTTTCATATTTGCCTTTTACTTTTTCTAATACTTCATTATCAATTTTTGTATTTTCAATCAGCATTAGTTCTTCCTTAGAAATATCATCACTCATGAAATACCATCCCCCTTATGTTCTTTATTCCATATCTTTTTAAACTTTTCTCTTACTCTGCTTAATCGCTTATATAATGCAGTTTCACTTATAAAATAATTTTTGCATAAATTCTCTGTTGAACAATCAAGAACATATTTATCTATTAATAACTTTTTATCATCATCTTTCATTTGATTCATTACATCAAATATTTGATTTTTCAGCTCATTATTCATATATTTTTCTTCTATATTAAATTCAGATTTTAATTTATCATCTATTTCTGTTTCAAGATGAAATTTCTTTAATTTTCTTTTATAATCAATTGCTTTATTTTTTGCTATCTTAATTATCCATATTCTAAATGATGAATTAAATTTAAATGTCTCACACGAAGAAAATATTTTTACAACAACATCATCAAAACATTCCTCAATATATTCCTTTTCTTCAGGCCTATTTAATACATATGATATTGTTTTTAAAATATCTGTTGAATATATTTCTATAAACTTATTAAAGGTTTCTTTATCTTTTTTTATTAGTTTTTCCACAAGTATCTTATCATTTTCCACAAGCCCATATCCCCTTATATATTTAACCAAAATCCCATCTACTTCTTTAGGCATTATTATATCATTACTTATCCCATTATATGTTAGAATTTTTTTAATGAACAAGTTCTGATTTATACGCAAAAAGGAACTGTTGACTAATTTACTTAGTGCAACAGTTCCTTATTATTTAATTTCTTAAAAATCTAATGTCTTACTACACTCA
>CAZPRO010000101.1:0-8559 GCA_964588775.1 uncultured Clostridium sp. | reverse complement strand
CTGGATATGATGCAAGAAATGCATACTTTGAATGTATCCATGAAATGAAATTAATAGTAGACCTTATTTATCAATCAGGTTTTGCTGGTATGAGATATTCAATTTCTAATACAGCTGAATATGGTGATTATATTACAGGACCTAAGGTAATTACTGAAGATACTAAGAAGGCTATGAAGAAAGTTCTTAAAGATATTCAAGATGGAACATTTGCAAAAGATTTCTTATTAGATATGTCTGCAGCTGGTGGTCAAGCTCACTTTAAAGCAATGAGAAAGTTAGCATCTGAACATGTTTCAGAAAAGGTTGGAGAAGAAATACGTAAGCTTTACAGCTGGAATGATGAAAGCGGTAAATTAATAAATAAATAATATTTTTTAGTTTAATATTTAAATGGCTGTCACAAATTAATGTGATAGCTATTTTTTATGCTTTATTTAAGCAAATAATCAATAAGTATACATTAAATAACATAAATATATTTAATACTCTGCTATGTTAAAGTTGTAAAGAGAGAAAATTATAGTATAATTTATATTAACAGGGGTAAGAAAATATATACTGAGGTGATACAAATGAGTGATTTAGACTCAAAGTTAAAGAGCCAGGAACTGGATTTGTTTTTTGAAGGAATATTAAAATTAAATACTTTGGACGAATGCTATAAATTTTTTGAAGATGTTGCTACAATAAATGAAGTAAAATCTTTAGCTCAAAGATTATATGTAGCAAGATTGTTAACAGATAAAAAGACATATTCTGAAATAGCAAAAATTACTGGGGCAAGTACTGCAACAATAAGCAGGGTTAACAGATGCTTAAATTATGGAAGCGATGGATACAAAACAGTATTGGAAAGAATAAAGCATATTGAAATAAAATAATTTTGTCACATTTAATGTAGTGTTACATTGTAAAATATTATAAAAAATATTATACTAGAAAAAGATGTGATAAAATCGTGTAGAATTTGGACCATTTTGAAAGTATTATAATAATAAAAATAAGAAACGAGGGAAAATTTTATGAGTAGAATGTTTGGAACTGATGGGGTGAGAGGTATTGCTAATTCAGAGCTTACATCACATATGGCATATAATTTAGGAAGAGCTGGTGCCTATGTATTAACTGAAGGTACACACAAGCCTAAAATATTAGTTGCAAAGGATACCAGAATATCAGGAGATATGCTTGAAGCAGCTTTAATTGCAGGTATTTTATCAGTTGGGGCTGAAGCTGTTGTTCTTGGGGTTGTACCTACACCAGCTGTTGCATATTTAACAAGAAAGTACAATGCTGATGCAGGGGTTATGATTTCAGCATCACATAATCCAGTAGAATATAATGGAATAAAGTTTTTTGATGGAAAAGGATATAAATTATCTGATGAATTAGAAGATGAAATACAAAGAGTAATTGAAACTGGATTTGAAGGAGTTCCAAGTCCAACTGGAATTCAGATAGGAAAAAGACAAAAGGTTGAAATGGCAGCTTTAGATGATTACATTGAATTTGCAAAAGGAACTATGACACAAAGCTTAAAAGGATTAAGGGTTGCTTTAGATTGTGCCAATGGAGCCTGTTATAAGGCATCAATAAAAGCTTTTAGAGATTTAGGTGCTGAAGTTTATGTAATTAATGATAATCCAGATGGAACAAATATAAATGAAAACTGTGGTTCTACTCATCCCGAAGAATTAATGGAATATGTAGTGAAGAAAAAGTGTCACGTTGGTTTTGCTTTTGATGGAGATGCAGACAGATGCCTTGCAGTTGATGAAAAAGGAAATCTTATAAGTGGAGATTTTACATTACTTGTTTGTGGTATGGCACTAAAAGAGAGTGGAAACTTAAAAGATGATACAATTGTTGCAACAGTAATGAGTAATCTTGGTCTTTCTATAGCGTGCAAAAACCAAGGATTAAATATGGTAAAAACAGCAGTGGGAGACAGATATGTTCTTGAAGAAATGCTAAAAGAAGGTTATGTTTTAGGAGGAGAACAATCAGGACACATAATATTCTTAAATCATAATACTACTGGTGATGGACTTGTAACTGCATTGCAGATTTCAGGAGTTATAATGAAAAAAGGAAAACCATTATCAGAATTATGTTCTGTTATGAAAGAACTTCCACAGGTTTTAGCCAATGCAACTATTGAAAATGATAAGAAACACGCTTATTTAACAGATGATGAAATTCAAGGGGAAATAGCAAAAATAGAAGAAGCACTTCATGGTGTTGGAAGAGTTCTTATAAGACCATCAGGAACTGAGCCATTAGTAAGAGTAATGCTTGAAGGTGAAAATCAGGCTGAAATAGATGAGATGGCTCATGGATTAGCTGACCTTATAGAAAGTAAATATGGATGTGGCATTTAGCTGCTATTTGCTGCATGTATAGGTTAAAAGAAAAAGGGGCTGTTGCATTAGCTGTTAAAAAACTGCTAGCGACAAGCTCCGTTTTTTATAAATTTAACAAATTATATTTTTGAAAGTAAATTATTTCTAAAATAGGTCAATTTTTCATTAACCATTAAATTTTTTTGAAATCTTTAATTTTTAAGTTCTTTTTTAATGGCATTTTACAATTATGCTCTTTAATACAAGTTTTCTTGAATTTACAATTAGTGCATTTATTAATTGTGTATAATCATTTTTGTAAGATATTTGTTTTTAATATACTCATATTTACCACAAACCCCTAAACTCTATGAATTTAGGGGTTTGATTATACAAAAAAAGGAACAGAGTACTAATTATTTAGTATGACAGCCTCTTTTTAAATATAAAAATGTAAAGAGCCTTTTATTTACAAGAATATATTGGTATAATAATTATAAAAAGTATAATGTTGTAAATAAAAGGCATAGAATGTCAAATATAATATAAATAATGTGGAATTTTCATAAAACATTAATATTGCGGATAGCAAGTGATGTGCATGTTTTTATTGTGGTTAAGAGAAAAGGAGAATATACTTTTGCAATTTATATTAAAGAAAATAAAGTAGAATTTAAGTAAGTGTAAAATTTAAAGAAATATAGAAGAATTAATTTTTATGCTACAAAAAATATAAGAAGGTGTAAAAATGAGTGAAAATTTAATAAATGAAGAGCTTTATGAATTTTTAATAAGAAATTTTCCAAAGTGTGCAAATGATTTAAAAGAAGGAGTAGAACTTTTAGAAAATACAGTGCAAAGTAGTATTGATATCATAGAAGAAAAATCAGGAGAGATAATTAAAAAAGAGAGAGATTTTAATAAGGCGAATGAATATAGAAAAAATGAAAGCAAATTAAATTCCATTGCAATAAAACTTGGTAAAATTATGGACAATCTTAGTATTGAATCTGAACTTGATGATAATGAAACAGTAGAGGAAAAAGAAAAAAAAGAAATTCCGAATTATAATGATTATCTTGTTGATTCTAATATACAGCATACATTATATGAAGATTTTACACATAAAAGACCTGTGGCATTAGAGATAAATGGAGTAAAGCATGAAGTTAGAGATTGGAAGGATATGCTTCTTGAAACATGTAATATAATGGCATGTATAGATAAAAACATAATTATGAATTTTCCTAACAATAAAAGAATGAATGGAAAGAAAGTAACATATTTTGCATATAAGGAAGATGATATTGTAAGAGCACCTAAAAAGATTAAGAGTTTGGAACTATATGTATCTACTAATCATAGTGCAAACAGCATAAGAAATATAATAACTAAAATATTACGTGAATATAAAATTTCACTTTGTGATTTTAAAGTTTATTTAAGAGCAGATTATAGTGAATTGCATTAATATTGGAGGTTGAAAATATGAATTTAGTTAAAGAAGATTTTTATTGTGGTGCTTTTTTATCATATTTGTTGAACAATAAAATAGTACCTACTCTATTTGATGATAATAATAATTTGAATAGGAAAATATATGATTTCACAACATATAAAGGTGACTATAGAGCATACATAAAAAGTAGTGAAAAACCATCAAGTCCTGCAAATGAACACAAACAATATAATATTTGGACATTTCCTTTTACAGAAAATCAGATTGAAGATATTAAAAGTTTAAAAAATAATATCAATAATAGAGAACTGAATTTCATTTTTGTTTGCGGACAACCTAAATTATCTCAAAGTAAAATTGCAGTTATAAATACTGAAATTCTATTTAAGTGTATTGATGTTAATAGAAAAGATAAGTATAAACAACAGAATATAAAAATAAAATTAAGAAAAGGTAGTTGGAATTTTGGTGTTTATGGTACAAATTGGGATGATAAGATAAATGGTAGAGATAATACTTTAAGTGTTGGAACTAATAGTATTGATTACGCATTTTTATAAGTTAACTAATTTGAAAAATAAATTATGAAATGTCTAAGAAAAAACTAGAATTGGAAAAAGATAACACAGTTGCAATTGGAAGCAATGAATTACAGGATTGAAAAATATAGATAACATTTGATAACATTTACAAATATAAAAATTACAATAAGATAGCTAAAAGGATAGGGGTTAGTATAGACACAATAAATGTAGCATTACTAAAAATGAGTTTAGGAACTTATGGCAGGTTTATAAAGAAATTTAAGTAAGTTGGTAGTAATTAAAATAATGAATACTATAAAGGGACTATGGCACTAAATAATTAGTGCCATAGTCCCTTTTTCATAGGTTTAAATATGAGGGTTTTTATTTGAAAAGTAATAATAGCCAGCCGCCAAATTTTAATATTAATGGGGCGAATACTACTGAAACAATAGTCATTAGCTTTATTAAAATATTCATTGATGGACCAGAAGTATCTTTAAATGGGTCGCCTACTGTATCTCCAACAACACCAGCTTTATGAGCAAAGCTTCCTTTACCACCATTAACACCTGTTTCAATGTATTTTTTAGCATTATCCCATGCACCACCTGCATTTGACATCATTATTGCAAGCATTACACCTGTTACAACACCACCAGCTATAAGTCCAGCTAAGGCTTCTGTTCCAAGTAATAATCCTGTTACAATAGGAACAATAATTGCTAATACACCTGGAAGAATCATTTCCTTTAAGGCTGCTTTAGTTGAAATTTCCACACATCTTGAATAATCTGGTTTTTCTTTACCTTCAAGGATGCCTGTTTTTTCTTTAAATTGTCTTCTTACTTCTTCAACCATTTGTGTAGCAGCTCGTCCTACTGACTGCATTGTCAATGCTCCAAATAAGAATGGAAGCATACCACCAATTAAAACGCCTACTAATGTTAATGGATCAAGAAGATTAATACTTTTAAGATTAACTGTTTCAGCATATGAAGCAAATAGAGCTAAAGCTGTAAGTGCAGCTGAACCAATGGCAAAACCTTTACCCATTGCTGCTGTTGTATTACCAACTGAATCAAGTTTATCTGTAATTTCTCTTACGCTTTCATCAAGTTCACACATTTCTGCAATACCACCTGCATTATCAGCTATTGGTCCATAAGCATCAACGGCAACAGTTATTGCTGTTGTAGCAAGCATACCAACTGCTGAAAGGGCAATTCCATAAAGTCCTAATGTTGCATTGGCTGCTCCGCCAATTGCAAAGTAAGAAATTATTATTCCAATTACAATTAATATAATTGGTGCAACTGTAGATTTCATACCAACTCCAAGACCTGCTATAATATTTGTTGCAGGACCTGTTTTTGATTCATTGGCAATTAATTTAACTGAAGCATAATCGGCTGAAGTATAGATTTCTGTAATTTTACCAATGATTAATCCTACAACTAAGCCTGCTATTATTGGAATAAATATTTTAAAGTTGCCCAATAAAGACTGGCATAATATAAATCCAAAAACAAGAACTAAAATTCCAGATAAAGTACTTCCTGTGTTTAATGCTTTCTGAGGATTGTCTCCTTTATATGACTTAACATATATTATACCTATTAATGCTGCAATAATACCTATTGAAGAAAGAAGTAATGGGAAAATAACTATATTTTGTCCATAACTGGAGGTAAGAGCGGCTCCTAAGGTTATTGCAGAAATTATTGAACCAACATAGGATTCAAATAAGTCTGCACCCATTCCTGCAACGTCACCAACATTATCACCAACGTTATCTGCAATAACAGCTGGATTTCTTGGATCGTCTTCTGGAATTCCTGCTTCTACCTTTCCAACAAGGTCAGCACCAACGTCTGCAGCTTTTGTATAAATACCACCACCAACTCTTGCAAATAATGCAATTGATGATGCACCTAGTCCAAATCCTGTTATATATTCTGGATTCAAATCATAAGCAATTGAAAAAATACTAAGTCCTATTACTCCTAATCCAACTACACTTAATCCCATTACAGTACCTCCAGAAAAGGCAACTGATAATGCACCTTTAACACCATGCTTTGCAGCTTCTGCTGTTCTTACATTTGATTTAACAGCTATTCTCATTCCCACATATCCTGCACATATAGAAAATATTGCACCTATAATGAAGGCAATTGCAGTTTTATAACTTAAGAAGATAAATATAGCTGCAGCTACAGCTATTACAAATACACTTAAGTAGGAATATTCCTTTTTTAAAAATGCCATTGCACCTTCTTCAATGTATCCTGAAATTTCCTTCATCCTTTCGTTTCCTGCATCTTTTTTCAAAATGTCTTTAACTAATAAACAAACTACAAAAATAGCAATAATACCAATAATGATAGGAATATATAATAAATTCATACCTCTCACCTCTCCATTCTTTGATGATGTAGTATAAAAGATTAGGCTTGTATTATTATAGATATATTAATTTTTTTGTTTTTCATTCGTTAAATTAAGATATTTTTTGAGTAAACCTTTTCATAATATGTATAAAAAAAGCCGCTATTATCAAGCAGCTCAGTTAATTATAATATATTTAAGACTAATGTATTGATTGCAAATAATACTGCGAAAAAGACAGTGAATTTAACTAATAAAGATTCTTTAGTTCTTGATTTGTTCTTTGCAAAGAAAGTATCTTTACTACCACCTTGAATTAATCCACTCAATGCATCTGCCTTACTTGGCTGCATGAAAATTGTAATAATTATTAATGCTCCCAATATTGCTTCGATTATTAACAATGAATTTTTCATCAGGACACCTCTTTCTATCATTGTAACATACTTTATAAATAATAACATATTTAAAATAGTATTACAACTTTTTCTAGAAAATTCATATCTGAGCTTAATAATATTATAGCAGATTTAAAATAAATTTCACAATATATTTTTACAAATTTTTAAAATATTCTGAATAATATGAAAATTTTATTGTTTAATGTTAAAAAATGCTTTTTTACCTCTATATTCTGCAACGTCTTCTAATTCTTCTTCGATTCTTAATAATTGATTGTATTTGGCAACTCTTTCTGATCTTGCTGGAGCACCTGTTTTTATCTGTCCTGCATTTACAGCAACAACCAAATCAGCAATTGTAGTATCTTCAGTTTCTCCACTTCTGTGTGAAACAACTGCTGTGTAGCCAGCCCTGTTAGCCATTTCAATGGCATTTAAAGTTTCTGTTAAAGTACCAATTTGATTCAATTTTATAAGGATAGAGTTTGCAACACCCTTTTCTATGCCTGTAGCAAGTCTGTTGGTATTAGTTACAAATAAGTCATCACCAACGAGCTGAATCTTTTTGCCTAACCTTTCAGTTAGAAGTTTCCACCCTTCCCAGTCTTCTTCAGCCATACCATCTTCAATTGATATAATAGGATATTTATTAACCCAGTCTTCAAAGAAACTTACCATTTCTTCTGATGACAAGGTTTTTCCTTCATGTTCCAACACATATTTGCCATCTTTATAGTATTCTGATGATGCTGCATCTATGGCTATAAATATTTGTTCTCCTGGTTTGTAGCCAGCCTTTTCTATCGCTTCAATTATGACGTCAAGAGCTTCAGCATTGCTTTTTAAGTTTGGTGCAAAACCACCTTCATCACCAATTCCAGTAGAATATCCTTTGTCATTTAAGATTTTTTTTAAGGTATGATATATTTCAGCACACATTCTTAATGCATTATTAAATGTATCAGCACCAGCAGGCATTATCATAAATTCTTGTAAATCTACTGAATTATCTGCATGGGAACCTCCATTTAATATATTCATCATTGGAACAGGCAGAACTTTGGCATTAGTTCCTCCTATATACCTATACAATGGAAGGCCTAAGGCATTGGCTGCAGCATTGGCAACAGCTAAAGATACACCAAGTATGGCGTTAGCACCTAATTTGCCCTTATTATCAGTTCCGTCTAATTCTATTAGGGTTTTGTCTATATATGTTTGGTCAAATACATTGCAGCCTATAAATTCTTCAGCTATTATACTGTTTACATTTTCAATGGCTTTTAAGACACTTTTTCCCATGAAATATTCTTTGTCGCCATCTCTTAATTCTACAGCTTCATACATTCCTGTTGATGCACCTGATGGAACAGCAGCTCTTCCAATTGTTCCATCTTCTAAGTATACTTCTACTTCTACTGTTGGAAAACATCTTGAAT
>CAZPRO010000100.1:2110-8567 GCA_964588775.1 uncultured Clostridium sp. | reverse complement strand
AGACATGATTATGCATTAAAACCATATGGCAAGACTGTACTAAATTCACTTAAAGATAATAAATATGATGTAATAGCCGTTGGAAAAATTAATGACATTTTTGATGGTGAAGGCATAACAGAAACTCACAAATCAAAGAGTTCTGTTCATGGTATGGAGCAGACATTAGATATAATGGATAAGGACTTTACAGGATTATGTTTTGTAAATCTTGTAGATTTTGATGCATTATGGGGACACAGAAGAAATCCTCAAGGTTATGCACAGGAACTGGAAAAGTTTGATGTAAATCTTGGAAAGGTTGTGGATAAATTAAAAGAAGATGATCTTCTTATTATTACTGCAGATCATGGTAATGACCCAACATATACAGGAAGCGATCATACACGTGAATATGTTCCGTTTTTAGCTTATTCTCCATCAATGAAAGGCTGTGGAATGCTTAATATGAGTAATAGTTTTGCAGCTATTGGAGCAACAATTGCAGATAACTTTCAAGTTAAAATGCCAGAAAATACAATTGGTGAATCTGTATTAGAAAAATTACAATAACTTATTATTTATAGAAGAGATAGAGGAAAATAGTCCCTATCTCTTATTTTTTGTAATATAAATAGAACTTAATGGAAAATTTAAATAGCTAAATGCAAAATATATTTGACAAAATGTAAAATGAAGATTATTATATAGAAAAGACAAGGAGGAAGAAACTTGAAGAATTTAAAATTAAAATCAGCAAGAGCAGCAATGGATTTATCTCAGGAACAGCTTGCTAAAAAAGTTGGAGTTACAAGACAGACTATTGGAATGATAGAAAGTGGAAATTTTAATCCATCAATACAGTTATGCATAGCAATATGCAGAGCACTTAATAAAACATTAAATGATGTTTTTTGGGAGGATGAGGAATAATGAAAAAGAATATGGATGAACGTGAACTTATGGAAATGTACAAAATTGAGCATTATATGTTTTGGTTTACATTTTGGGCTTTATTTGCAAGTTTGATAATTCAGGCAGCATTTTGTGGATTTAATATTAATCAGATTGCAGGTGAATTTATTGTATTTATTTTAATGTCAGTAATAAGCTGTATTTTGTATTTAATAAAAGGAATTTATGATACATGGAGTCAGCCGGGTATTAAATCTTATTTTGTATATTCATTGATGTTTTCAATTTTGACAACAGTGTTTGTTGCTGGAAGGAATTATTATTTAGGATATATTAAAGAAATGAATGATATGATTATTACTGCAGCAGTTACTGAAGTATTAATGTTTATATTTTTATTTATTGTTTTGTTTGCAGTTGGTGAAATAGCAAAGAAAAGACGAAAGAAGCTGGCTGAGCAGTATGAAAATAATGACTAGATATTGAAATAAGAAAATAAGGAATTGTTCCCTTAAGAACAGTTCCTTTATTAGGATTGTTTCATATTAAAAGTGATGCTTTAGTTTTATGTACAGATAGCCAATTAAGCTGAGACATATGGGAAACAAAAATATTAATCCACTTAATAGGAGTACAAGTGAACATAAGATAGTACTTAGTATTGAAAAAAACCAGCCTGTGCTTTTTTTCTTAAGAAGTTTTATTCCACATACAGCTGCTATTATATATGAAGAAAGAAAAGCTGATCCTGGAAATTTTAATAATATGTTAAGATCAGGGCATGCAAATGTAAATACTGTTAATACAATAGTAAATATAATTCCTAAGGTGATTAAAGCATTAGAAGGAGTCTGATGCTTTTTACTTATTTTTGAAAGATATTTTGGAAATATATTATTGCATGCACTATTGTAAAGTATTCTTGAAAAACCTGCTATGCATGCATGAATTGAACAAAAAGTTATAAGCAGTGTTAAAAATGCAATGGCATATGCTGAAGTTTTACCAAAGGATAAAGATATTAGTGAGCTTAAAAATGTAAATGAAGAAGTATCTTTATACACACCAGTACCTATTGTAATAAATGATAATGATATATATAGTACAGATATAAATAATGCTGCAAGTATAAGGCTTATTTTTATATCTTTTTTAGGATTTTTAAATTCTTCAGCTAATGGACATAACATTTCAAAACCTGAAAATGCAAAAAATATTACTGAAAATAATGAAAAAACTGAGTTTGTTCCATGAGGCATAAATGGTTTGAAATTATCAGGTTTAACATACTGGATTGAAATTAAAGATATAAAAATAATGATTCCTATTATTAATATGATTATTGCTGAACTTATTTTAGATGAAAGGTCAATACCTTTTATATTAAGGTATATTGATAGATATAGCATTAATGCAGATATAATTATAAGCTGATGAAATGATAAAGGAAATATATAACCTAAATAATAGGCACCGCTTAAGGCAACACAGGGAAGCCCTATTGGTATTGAGCCCATAAGAATCCATGTAGTTGAGGCAGAGAAATTTTTACCAAAAGCTTTTTCAGCATAGGATGTAATTCCACCAGCTTTAGGTATTTCTGTTGCAAGACAGCCAAGTATATATACAAGAGGAAAACAGAGTAGAGATACAATAATCCAAAGTAAAAGAGCAGCAGGTCCGCACTTTTGTGCTGTAGACGCAGGAAGGACTAATATTCCACAGCCTATTACAGCAGATATTGATATTGCAGTTCCATCTTTCCATGTTAAAGTAGTTTTTAATTTAGTATGGTTCATATGATTATATCCTTTCTTAAAATATCAAAACTGGTTTTATTTGTGAAATAATGATATCATAAGGATATAGTTTAGTAAAATTGAAATTTTTAAAGCAATATTTCAAAAATGATGAAGTATTTAGGAGGAGAAATGGAACTTAGAAGTATTATAAGTTTTTGTAAAATAGCATCTCTAGGAAGTTATTCTAAAGCAGCTGAAAGTCTTGGATATACTCAATCAACACTTACAGCTCAGATTAAAAACCTTGAAAGTGAATTAAATGTTAAACTTGTTGAAAAAAGCGGCAGAGGAATAAAAATAACAGAAAAGGGAAAAGTCTTTTTTGAATATGCCCAAAGAATAAATAGTCTTATACATGAAAGCATGGAAGCTGTAAGTGATGAAAATAATCCTAAAGGAACTTTAAAAATTGGAGTTATAGAATCTTTGTGTACAGTTAAGCTTCCACAAATTTTAGAAGAATATCATGAAAAATATCCAGAAGTTAATATTGAATTAAAAGTAGCAATATGTTCAAGACTTGTTGAAATGTTAAAAAATAATATGGTGGATTTAATAATTATTATTGATAAACAGATTGAAAATAATAGAACTATAACATATTACAGTAAAAAAGAATCCATAGCAGTGTTGTGTTCATCATTAAATAAATTATCAGCAAGTAAAAATATATCAATACATGATTTAAATGATCAGTCATTAATTCTTACTGAAAAAGGATGTAGTTACAGGCAGCAGTTTGAAGAAATATTAAACAAAAATTTGGTAAAAACAAATATTATTATGGAATCAGGAAGTGTTGAAGCTATAAAGGGTTTTGTTAAAAGTAATTTAGGAATAGCAGTACTTCCTGAAATGACAGTAGAAAATGAATTAAAAAATAGCAGACTTATTAAACTTGATTTGGAACAATGCAATTTTTCCATGTATACTCAGGTTTTATATAATAAAGATAAATACATTACAAAGGCAATGAAAGCTTTTTTGGATATGATAAATAGTAAGTCTGATTTTTAATACATGAAAGAAATATACTGCTTATGGGAATTATTCAATTAAAGGGGCAGCAGTGCTGGCAGGAACTTTAGAAATTCCTTTAAACAAAAAATATACAAAATTGTAGATAAAATATTTTATAATATTTATAAATAATTGTATGAAGAGGTATGTATATGTCAAAAATACTTATTGTTGAAGATAATGAAAATATAAAAAATGAACTGAGTGAGTTTTTGAAAAGGTATGGATATACAATACAATCTGTAGAGAATTTTAAGGAAGCAGCAAAGGAGTGTATAAGCTCTGAAGCTGATTTAATATTACTTGATATAAATCTTCCATATTACGATGGATATTTTGTATGCCGTGAAATAAGAAAAGTAAAAAATACTCCTATAATAATTGTTACAAGCAGAGATAGTGATATGGATGAAATTATGAGCATGAATTTAGGAGCAGATGATTTTATAACAAAGCCATATAATACTCAGATACTTCTTGCAAGAATTGAAGCTGTATTAAGAAGAAGTAACATAGGAAACTCAAACAAAATAATAGAGCATAAAGGATTAATATTAAATATAGATCGCAATGAAGTTTCTTTTAACAAAAATATGACGGAACTTAGTAAAAATGAATTTAAGATTTTATTATGTCTTTTAAAGAATAAAGGAAAAATAGTAAAAAGAGATAAGTTAATGGATTATTTATGGAATTCAAATTTATTTGTTGATGATAATACTTTGTCTGTTAATGTTACTAGACTTAGAAAGAAGCTGGACAACATAGGATATACAGAAGGTATAGAGACTAAGAGAGGACTTGGATATATTTTATTATGAGTATAAAAGAATTTTTAAAATCAAAAAGTCTGTATTTTCTTATTAATTTACTTGTATATATGTTGTTTTCAATAATATTTTTAATTGCTAAGATACCAATTGTAATACTATTTTTAATATTCTTAATATGGTTTGTTCCAATAATAATTTATGTAACAATACAATATGTAAAGGAAAATAAATTTTTAAAGGAACTCGCACTTCTTACCAATACATTAGATAAGAAGTATCTTTCATGTGAAGTAATAAAAAGACCTAATGATTATGAAGCAAAAGTAATATATGATATAATTTGTGAAGTAGAAAGAAACATGCATGAAGAAGTTAATTTATATAAACATATGAATGAGGAATATAGAGAATATATAGAGAGCTGGGTTCATGAAATAAAGACTCCAATTGCATCAATTGAGCTTATGCTTGAAAATGTTAATACTGATGAGAAAAATAATTTTAGGGATGAAATAGATAAAATTAATAGATATATAAATCAAGCTTTATTTTATAGCAGAAGTAATGATGTAAGTAATGATTATTTAATAAGAGAATTCAATTTAGGAGATGTAATACGTGAATGTATAAGAGAAAACAGAAGAGATTTTATTAATAAAAAAATAACAGTTGAACTTAATAATATTGATGTTAATGTTATTTGTGATGTAAAATGGGTTAAATTTATTATTAATCAAATAATAATAAATTCTATAAAGTACATAAAGAATGAAAATAGAAAAATATTAATTACTACAGAAGAAAATGAAGATAAAAGAACTGTATTAAAAATAAATGATACTGGAGTTGGAATACCTTTAAGTGATATAAACAGAGTATTTGATAAAGGCTTTACAGGAGAAAATGGTAGAAAGTTTGGAAAATCAACAGGAATTGGTTTATACCTGTGCAAAAAATTATGTAAAAAACTTAACATAAAAATAAGCCTTACTTCAGAGGTTAATGTAGGTACAACAGTAAGTATAGAATTTTAAATTATTATAAGATCTAAAAGAATTACTTTTGGATCTTTTTAATATGTAAAAACTCCAATATTATAATCTTACAAAATTGTAAGACAACTGAAAGAAAGATAAATACCACATTTAGTCACAAAATATTAAGATATATTTAAAGTTAATATTAAAAATAAAGGAGAATAAAAAATGGATAGTATTTTAAATGTGGAAAATATAGAAAAGTATTATGGAAACAAGGAAAACATAACAAAAGCAATTGATAATATAAGTTTCAGAGTAGAAAAGGGAGAGTTTGTAGGAATTATGGGGCCGTCAGGGAGTGGAAAAACTACATTATTAAATTGTGTGTCTACAATTGATAAAGTTACAACAGGTTCAATAACAATTGATGGCGATGATATAACAAGATTAAAAGGAAAGAAATTAGATAATTTCAGAAAGGATAAGTTAGGTTTTATTTTTCAAGATTTTAATCTTCTTGACACAATGACAGCTTTTGAAAATATAGCATTAGCATTAACAATAGGTGGTAAAAAAGGCTCAGAAGTAAAGAAACTTGTTTATAAAGCAGCTGAGAATCTTGAAATAGAAGAAGTATTAAATAAATATCCATATCAGATGTCAGGTGGTCAGAAACAGAGAGTTGCAGCAGCAAGAGCCATAGTAAATAATCCAAAATTGATTTTAGCTGATGAACCAACAGGTGCACTTGATTCAAAATCTGCAAAGCTTCTTTTGAATTCAATTGAAAAACTTAATAAAGAATTTGAAGCTACTATATTAATGGTTACTCATGATGCTTTTACAGCAAGTTATGCGCATAGAATTCTTTTTATAAAGGATGGAAAAATATTCAATGAACTTGTTCGTGGTGATGGCAGCAGAAAAGAGTTTTTTAATAAAATAATTGATGTGGTAACTATTCTTGGAGGTGAAAGTAAGGATGTAC
>CAZPRO010000100.1:0-2010 GCA_964588775.1 uncultured Clostridium sp. | reverse complement strand
TTTAATAAAATAATTGATGTGGTAACTATTCTTGGAGGTGAAAGTAAGGATGTACTTTAAAATAGCATTAAATAATGTAAGAAAAAGTTTAAAAGATTATAGTATTTATTTTTTGACATTAACTTTTGCAGTGTGTATATTCTATAGCTTTAATTCAATTAGTTCGCAGACATTAATGAACAACATTAATTCCATTCAGGAAAGTTATATAGGTCTTATGAACAATATGATAGGCATTTTATCAATAGGTGTATCAGTAATTCTTGGATGTCTTATAATATATGCAACTAACTTCCTTATAAAAAGAAGAAAAAAGGAATTTGGAATTTATATGGCACTTGGAATGTCAAAAATATCTATGTCATTAATATTATTTTTTGAGACACTTTTTATAGGAATAATATCCCTCGGTGCAGGATTAATGCTTGGTTTTACTTTAGCACAAATATTATCTGTATTTACAGCAAAGTTGTTTGCAATTGAAATGACTAAATATTCTTTTACAATATCAGTACAGGCAATAGTAAAAACAATAGTTTATTTTGGATTAATGTATTTTATTGTTATGTTTTTTAATACAATAGTAGTTACCCGCTATAAATTAATAGATTTAATATATGGTCAGAATAAAAATGAAAAAGTAAAAATTAAAAACTCTTATATAAGCAGCTTTATATTATTAATATCTGTAATAATTCTAGGCATAGCATATAGGGATATATTTATTTCGGATTTAGACTTTTATACAAAGGAATTTAAAATATCAATAATATGTGGAATAATAGGAACGATATTATTTTTCTATAGTATTTCATCACTTATGATGATTATTATAAAGAAAAATAGTAAAATATATCTAAATAAACTAAATTTATTTACAATAAAACAACTTTCAAACAGATTTAATACTAATTTTCTTTCAATGAGTGTTATATGTCTTATGATTCTAGTCACTATAGGGAGTCTTTCATGTGGACTTACAGTTAAAAATTCCATGGAAAGCGGCATTAAAAAATGTACCCCTGTGGATGCAACAATATTTACAATTAACAATGAAAACAGTGAAGGAGGCATGGATATAATTTCAGAAGGAATAAAAACTTTTAATATAGATATGAATGATTTTAATTATTCAACATTAAAAGTATATTCAAGAAGCTATGAAATTAAGAAAATACTTTATAAATATGCAGAACGTGAAGAAGTAAAAAAATCCTTAGATTATCCAATGATGAAAGAAATCGATATAGTTACAATATCTGATTACAATAATTTTAGAAAACTAAAAGGAGATAATATTGAAAATTTAAAAAATGATGAACTGTTAATTTGTTCTAATTATCCAGTACTAAAAGATACATTAAAATCGTATCTTAAAAATGAAAGTAATATAAATATAAATGGGAATGATTACAAAATAAAGAATAAAAAAATTATTGATGTATCTTTTTATGATTGTCCTATAGCTTCAAATGTTTTTGTACTCATAGTACCAGATAATTTTGTTGGTAAAAATGATAAATATGCAGAAGTTTTAAACCTTGAAATAAAAAATAATGCTGAAGTAAAAGAAAAGAATATTAATGAAAAGTTTATGAGTGTTCAAAAAGATATGTTTGGAGGAAATAATAAGGAAAGTAAAGTATATGGATTTACTAGAAAAATGTGTTATGACAGCAACAGAGGTGTTTCTGCAATGGCATTATTTATAGCCGTATATATTGGAATTGTATTTTTACTTTCTAGTGCAGCAGTTCTTGCTCTTCAGCAATTATGTGAATGCAATGATTCAATTGAAAGATATAGAATTCTAAATAAAATCGGAGCTTCAAAAAAGAGCATAAATAAAAGTATTTTACAGCAGGTAGTTGCATTTTTTATGTTTCCATTAATGCTTGCATTGGTACATTCCTATGTTGGAATTAAAGTAGTAAACAGTTATGTTATGGCACTTGGAGAAAGTAATAATATATTACCCATGTTAGTTACAGCATTAATAATTATAATAGT
>CAZPRO010000099.1:0-8608 GCA_964588775.1 uncultured Clostridium sp. | reverse complement strand
TCAAGTTTTGCTGCTCTTTGTACAGCATTATCAGCAACAATAGGTACAGGTAATATAGTTGGTGTGGCAACTGCAATTAAATTAGGTGGACCAGGAGCCTTGCTTTGGATGTGGATTGCTGCTTTTTTTGGAATTGCAACTAAATATGCAGAATCTCTTCTTGCAGTAAAATTTAGGGTTATAGATGAAAATGGACAGATGTGTGGCGGGCCAATGTATTATATAGAAAATGGTCTTGGATTAAAATGGCTTGCTAGATTATTTGCATTTTTTGGAGTATGCGTTGCATTCTTTGGAATTGGAACATTTGGACAGGTTAATTCAATAGCAGCAGCAGCAGCAAATTTTAATATACCTAAAATAGCAACAGCTGTAGTTATAACATTTTTAGTTGCTTTAGTTACATTAGGCGGAATAAAGAGAATTTCAAAAGTTGCTGAAAAAGTTGTCCCATTTATGGCAGCCGCATATGTAGTAGGAGCAGTAGTTGTTCTTGTCTGTAATATATCTGCTATACCAGCTGCAATTGGTCTTATAATAAAAAGTGCATTTAATCCAGGTGCAGTTGGAGGAGCACTTACAGGTACACTAATATCAGATGCAATAAGAAGTGGTGTTGCAAGAGGAGTTTTCTCAAATGAATCAGGTTTAGGCAGTGCTCCAATAGCAGCCGCAGCAGCAAAAACAAATTCACCAGCAGAACAAGGGCTTGTTTCTATGACAGGTACATTTTTTGATACAATAATTATTTGTACAATGACAGGACTTGTAATAGTACTTACAAGTGGAACTACAGGAGTATTTGAAGTTGGAGCAGCAATTGAAGGTGCAGGACTTACATCAGCTGCTTTTGAAGCTGGTCTTCCAATAGCGGTGATAGGTAAATATATAGTTAACATTGGATTAGTATTTTTTGCATTTACAACAATTCTTGGATGGAATTATTATGGCGAAAAGTGTATTCAGTATTTACTTGGAACAAAATCAATATTAGCCTATAAGATAATTTATATTGTACTTGTTGCAATAGGACCATTCTTATCATTAGACTTAATATTTACAGTTGCAGACATAGTAAATGGATGCATGGCATTCCCTAATCTAGTGGGGATTATTGGATTACGAAAGGTAATAATAAGTGAAACCGAAGAATATTTTAAGAAAATAGAAAATCATAATTTGAATTGTAAATAGATAAATAAGAAGTAAGAAATACATAAGCCATGAACTTTTATATTTATTAAAATTGGCTGAATATAAAAGTTTATAGCTTGTGTATTTTTGCTTTGTCCACCACAATTTTTAAAGCTTTCTTCTCTCCTGATTCTTATTTATTACCTGTTCCAGTTCCTTTTGTGATTGGATTATCTGCTTATACAAAATATTATTCTTATAGAAATATATAGTCAAATTAAGTTGGAGTAAAACATTGATTCTAAGGTTTCTATAAAATTAATTATAAAGTCATATTGATTTTCTGTTTTGCATATTGCATCTTCAAGTAAGAGATTAAAAGAATTTTTATTACATCTGGATACATTTTTATAATAATCTCTTGAAATTTTCCAATATTTTTGAGGAAAAGAAAGATAAGCTATTATATAGCATAAATCAGAAAAGGAGAGTTCTTTTATATTTGTATAGTTTTCAATTATAAAATAAGCAAGAGGAAGATTCCATCTTGTATTTTCTCTTTTTAAAATTCTTCTCATAAAATAGGATAAATCTTTTGCACAATAATCATTTTTACATTTATCAAAATCAATAGTCCAGAGTTCATTTTTATTTTTAAAAATAATATTCTTATTTACATAATCACCATGACACAAAGAACGTGATAAATTATCTGCATTTATTTTGGAAGAAAAATATAATGAGATTTTAGCAAGTCTAAAATCCTTATCAAAAGAAGAAAGAAATTGTTTGGAGAATTTATCCTTGTATTTATAGGCATTATTAGAAGATAATAATAAATCCTCATAATGCTTCTTTATAGATATGTAAAAATTTTCATAACCACTTTTTAAAGAACTGCCACAAATTGGGTAAAAGTTTTGGGATACACTATGAATAGAAGCCAGATTTCTTATGGAATATTTAACATGAGTCATATTATCAAAATTGCATTTATCACCTTCAATCCATGGGGTTAGAATAAACAGCATGTGTTCTTTATTAACAAATCTTTTACCATCAGCAGTTGGAATTAATTTTGGAACATTAATTCCATTTCTATACAGCCATTCTGTAGCTGAATACATATAAAGGAGATCTTTTTCATCATAGTAAACTTTTTTTAAACAATAACAGTTATTTTCACATAAGACTTTATATACAATACGAGGTTTATCAGAGTTTTTGCTTTTTATAATGTATATCTGACAGTTGTTTAAGCCGTAGTAATTTAGAATATTTTGTTTTATATAATCTTCTGACAGGCATATGGTGCATTTTTGTGTTTCCAAACCATTATCTCCTTTTAAAATTGCTTTTCAAAAAATCTTCCCATACTAATAATATTAGAGAAATATGATTAATATACATAAAGAGTTAATAAAACAGGTATAAATAATACTAAATTTTAATTTTTTGCAAATACTAAAAACATCTGATATATAAAGGAATGATAAGAAAAATGTAGAATATATAAAATGAGGTGAACTCATATGCAGATAAAAGAAAAAATTCAGAACTTTGAAAGGTTGACATTGATTAAAGAAGCTTCCTTCAGCGATAGTTCATTAGGGCGTGAAAAATTAGAAAAGGAAGATGATTTAAGAACATGTTATATGGTAGATAGAGACAGAATAATACAAAGCAAATCATTTAGAAGATTGAAGCATAAAACTCAGGTCTATATAAAAACCAAGGGAGATCATTATAGAACAAGGCTTACACATACTCTGGAAGTTTCACAGGTGGCAAGAACAATAGGCATAGGCATAGGTTTAAATGAAAACTTAATAGAGGCAATTGGACTTGGCCATGATTTAGGTCATGTTGCTTTTGCTCACACTGGTGAAGAAGTGTTAAATGAATATCTTGAAGAAGGATTTAGACACAATGAGCAGAGCGTAAGAGTAGTAACAAAGCTTGAAAATGAAGGCAGAGGCCTTAATCTTACCAAAGAAGTAATAAATGGAATACTGCATCACAGCGGACTTGGAACAACAAAAGATATTATTACCATGGAAGGAATTGTAGTTAAATATAGTGATAAAATGGCATATCTTAATCATGACATAGATGATTCTATAAGAGCTGGTCTCTTAAAATTGGATGATATTCCTAAGGATATATTAAATACATTAGGTGAAACTTCAGAGGAAAGGCTCAATACCCTTATAAAGGACTTTGTTGAAAATTCAAATAGAAATATAAGTAATGGAAATTTAACCATAGGATTAAGCAGAAAAATGGATCATATAATGAATAAATTACGAGGGTATATGTTTAAAAATATCTATAAAGGTAAAACCTTATCATATGAAAGGGATAAAGCTAGATTTATATTAAAGCAGCTTCTAAAATATTTTACAGAACATTATGAAGAAATGCCTAATATGTATGTTGATATAGTTAATGCTGAAGGAATAAAAAGAGGTGTGGCAGATTATATTGCAGGAATGAGTGATGATTATTGTCTTATGTTGTTTAATGAAATTTTTGTTCCCAAAATTGTGATTAATTAACTGAAATATTTTTCATATTGAAAGAGGAATTTTTATTGAAATAAAGAATTAATATATTGTAGCACTTGATAATGCACATAAAATGATTTTTTTGTTTATTTTAATATAAAAACAAGAAGGATTATATTCAATTATGTCGAATAAAATATAATTGCTGAAAAAAAGTAGTAAGGAGGGAGGATACTCCTTGCAGATACCAGAAGAGCTTATAGAAAAAATAAAAGAACAGAATGACATTGTAGAAATTGTTTCCCAGGACATCAGATTAAAAAAGGCTGGAAGAAATTATATTGGATTGTGTCCTTTTCATAATGACAAAAGTCCGTCATTTACTGTTTCACAGGAAAAGCAGATATATAAATGTTTTTCTTGTGGAGAAGCAGGTAATGTTATTACCTTTGTAATGAAATATAAAAAAATGAATTTTGTAGAAGCATCTAAATATCTTGCAGGTAAGGCTGGTATTTCAATAGATGAGGGGCATGATAAGCAGGCTGAAAAAAAATCTATTGCATACAAAGTAAATGTAGAAAGTGCAAGATATTTCTTTGCCAATTTGCAGAGAAATCCTAAAATTAAAGAATATTTTTTAAACAGAGGAATAAAGGAAGAAACTATAAAGCACTTTGGTCTTGGCTATTCATTAGATGGATGGCATAATCTTAATGTTTATTTGAAATCAAAGGGATATAATGAAAATATTATATCTGAATGTGGATTGATTTTAAAGAGTGAAAAAAGAGGAAATTATTATGACAGATTCAGAAACAGAGTTATGTTTCCTGTGTTTGATGTAAGAGGAAGAGTTATAGGCTTTGGAGGAAGAGTATTAGATGACTCAAAACCCAAGTATCTAAATTCGCCAGAAACAATTGTTTTTCATAAGGGAATAAATCTTTATGGCTTGAATTTTGCAGTAAAAAATTTAACTAAGGATTATATAATTATTGTGGAAGGCTATATGGATTTAATAGCACTGCATCAGGCAGGAATAACTAATGTGGTTGCATCTCTGGGAACTGCATTAACAATAAATCAGGCAAGGCTTCTAAAAAGATATGTAAGTAAAGTTATTATTTCATATGATGCTGATGCTGCAGGGCAGAAGGCTACAGTGAGAGGGTTGGAAATTTTAAAAAATGCAGGCTTTGATGTAAGGGTTTTAAAAGTTCCTCAAGGAAAGGACCCTGATGAATTTGTAAGAAATAATGGGAAAGAAGCTTTTTTAAGAATAATTGATGAAGCACTTCCTTTGATTGAATATAAGATAAAGCAGGCAGCTGAAGGAATAAATTTTAAAGATGGAAATGAACTTATAAAGTTTGGGGAACAATTTGCACAGATACTTGCTTCATTAAATCCCCTTGAAAAGGATGTATACATTAAAAAGGTTTCAGAAGAAACTAATGTAAAAGAACAGGTTTTATATGATTTAATATCATCAGAAATATCTAAAATTGACAATAATAATGATTTTGTGAATAAAAAGGAATATTTTGGAACAAAATTATATGTAGAACCTGCATATTTAAAAGCAGAGCGTTCATTGTTAAAGTTAATGATGGATGAAGAGTATTTTCAGGAGATTTCTTCAGTATTAAAAGAGGAATTTTTAATACTAGAAGCACATAAAAGTATTTATTCTTTAATAAAAGAAGCAAAGGAGAAACTTGAACTGGAAGTATCAAAATATGTTGAAAATAGATGTTTAGATGTGGAAAGTTCTAAGGAATTCATAAAAATAAAAGAAGAAGAAATATTACATGTAAATGATTTTGAGAAAGCAATAAAAGATTATATAAATGTAATCAAAACATATAAAATAAAAGATAAAATTGAAACACTAAAAAAACAGCAGAGTAAGTTAGAGCGGGAAGGAAAAATTGAGGAGAGCATAAAAATTGCAATGGAATTAAGTGAATTGTCTAGACAGCTTAACTTAAAGTAGAGGTTATGTGTTGTTGTAGAAGGAGGCAAATTAATGGAACAAAAAGTAAAGGATAAATCTGCCAAGATAAAAGATGAGAAAGATAAAAATTCAAGAATGCAGGAAGTAAAACTGCTTATTGATAAAGGCAAAAAAAATGGTTCATTGACATATAAAGAAATAATGGAAGCTATGGATCATATTGATTTAAGTCCTCAGCAGATAGAAAAAATATATGAAGCATTGGAAGCAATGGGTGTAGAAGTAATAGGAGAAGAGAAAGACCTTCAGGAAGAACAGGAAGAAATTGATTTATCAGTTCCAGAAGGCATAGCAATTGATGACCCTGTTAGAATGTACTTAAAGGAAATAGGAAAAGTTCCACTATTATCATCAGAACAGGAAATTGAATATGCAAAACAAATAGAAGAAGGAAATGAAAAAGCTAAGAAAAAATTAGCAGAAGCAAACTTAAGACTTGTTGTAAGTATTGCTAAAAGGTATGTGGGTCGTGGAATGTTATTTCTAGACCTGATTCAGGAAGGTAATCTTGGACTTATAAAAGCAGTTGAGAAGTTTGATTACCGTAAGGGATACAAATTTTCTACATATGCAACATGGTGGATAAGGCAGGCAATTACAAGGGCTATTGCTGATCAGGCAAGAACAATAAGAATTCCTGTTCATATGGTAGAAACAATAAATAAGCTTATAAGGGTTCAGAGACAATTATTACAGGAACTTGGCAGAGATCCATTTCCAGAGGAAATTTCTAAAGTTATGGATTTACCAGTAGATAAGGTTCGTGAAATTCAAAAGATTGCTCAGGAACCAGTATCTTTGGAAACTCCAATAGGTGAAGAAGAAGATTCTCATTTAGGTGATTTTATACCAGATGATGAAGCACCAGCACCAGCTGAAGCAGCTGCTTTTACAATGCTTAAAGAACAGCTTATTAATGTTCTTGATACATTAACTCCAAGAGAGGAAAAAGTATTAAGATTAAGATTTGGACTTGATGATGGAAGAGCAAGAACCCTTGAAGAAGTGGGAAAAGAATTTAGTGTTACAAGGGAAAGAATAAGACAAATTGAAGCAAAGGCTTTAAGAAAATTAAGACACCCATCAAGAAGTAAAAAGTTAAAAGATTATTTGGATTAAGCACCTTTGAAAGAAGGTGCTTCTTTCACAATATAATGTATATAAGTTTTTAAAAAATATATGAAATGGTGATAAACAATGGAAATAAGTAAAAGATTAAAATGGATAATTGAAAAAACAGAGAAATGTACAATTGTAATAGATGTAGGTACTGACCATGGATATATTCCTATTGAGCTTATAAAAAGAAATAGAGCTGAAAAAGTTATTGCTACAGATATTAATAAAGAACCTTTAGAGAAAGCAAAAATAAATGCATCTTTAGAAAATTTAGAGGAGTTTATTGACTTAAGAAGAGGTGCAGGACTTAAGCCATTAAAAATTAATGAAGGCCAAGGGCTTATAATTGCAGGTATGGGAGGTAATCTTATACGGGATATTTTGAAAGAAGATATGAAAAAAGTAGAAAAATTTAATTATATAATATTACAGCCTGCACAAAATCCAGAAGTTCTTAGAGAATATTTATATAATAATGAATATGAAATACTTGATGAAGATATATGCTTTGATGAAGGAAAGTATTACGAATTATTTAAAGTAAAATATGCAGAAAATAATAAAACAAAAATTCATGACAAGTTTTTCTATGAAATAAGTCCGGTAATGTTAAAAAGTAAAAATGAAACTTTTAAAAATTATCTTATAAGTAAAATAGAAAAAAATAAAAAAATAGTAAGTTACATAAAAGAAAATACAGATTCTTCAAAGGAAAGAAGAAAAGAATTGTGCGAAAAAAATCAGCAGTTAGAAAAACTTATAGAAATTTTTAATGAGTAAAGTTAATATGAATTTATGAAAAAGGAGCTGTAGCATTAAAAATTACAAACATTATATCTAGTGTTTTAAAGATAAAACACTAGATATAATGGATTTTGTGCTATAGTCTCTCATTATTATGTATTCAATTTGAAGGCATAGTCATTTAAAAGAGCAGCAGAAGTATTTAATGATTGAATTGCACCATCTATTTCTTGTAAACTTATAGCCTGCTGTGATATTAAATCATTTGAAACTAGGAAATTCTTTTCAATTGAATCCACTGAAGATCTTATATTGTTTAATATTGTACTAATAGTATCTACAGATTCTTTAGTTGATTGAGATAATTTTCTAATTTCGTTAGAAACTACACTAAATCCTTTACCATATTCACCTGCACGTGCAGATTCTATGGCTGCATTTAATCCTAATAAATTTGTCTGCTTGGCTATTGCTTCTACAAAACCAAGAACTTCATTAGTTTTTTGTGCTTGTTCACTTGTTTTTGATATAAACTTTTCAATATTATTACTTGATTGAGAAATATTTTGGAATTTAGCAGCTATATCTGATGTGCTGGCAGATATTTGTTCTAAAGCTGAAGAAAGAGCACTAGATAAATCTGAAATTTGTTCAAATTTGTCCATACACATTGCAATTACTATGGCACCTTCTACTTTATTGTCCACCAAAACTGGTACAGCTACAGTTTTTATTGCAGTTCCAAATACCTTTTTTGGAACAACAATATTTATTTTTTTACCTTGTTTCATGCACACATCGGCAGCACATCCTTCAGGAAATAGATCTCCAGTTTTTGCTGAGATTTTTACTTTTTCTCCATTTTGTACCAGCAGATATCTTTCTCTGTTAGTTATGCTAAATCCAACATCTTCGCCTAAGAAGTGACCAAAATGTGGGATTAAGTTATAAAATGATTTCATTAATTCGTTTTCATCTATGCTGTTAATCATGTTACAAACCTCCTTGTTAATGTCTTTATAAAAATATTATATCACATAAACTATATAATTTGTAATATATTAATAATATATTACAAATTATA
>CAZPRO010000098.1:0-8617 GCA_964588775.1 uncultured Clostridium sp. | reverse complement strand
TTTTAATATAGCTTATATAGTAATATATTTTTATGAAGCCTATTTTGAAAAAGAATTAACTGAAAATTATCCTGATTATACAGCATCATCAGAAACTTTCCAAAAATATGTTGTTGAAAATCCATATTTGGAGAGGCAGAATAGTGAAATTGAAGAATATGAAAAATCACAAAATAGTAAATCTTAATTTATGATTAAGTATGAAATAGAATATTAAGTGCATAATAAGAATATCTCAATAGGTAAATCTGCTGGTAGTTGCTGCTTGTTTATATTTTACTTTAAGAGATATTCTTTCTTTAACTAAAAACACAAAAGATAAAACATGACATTATATTATTGACTTGCTTATGGAGGAAAAATGATAAACAATAAAAAGAAAAAAAAGAAAATATCACGATATACAATTTTTAGCATAATATTAATAATTATTTTTTCTATTATTACACTAAAATTAATTTATCTGCAAATATTTAATTATGAAGCTTATAAAGAAAAAGCAGATGAAACATCAACAAGGTTTGTTTCAGAAAAAGCTCCAAGAGGAAGAATTTATGACAGTGCAGGTAATATTCTTGCAGATAATAAAAACACATACACCCTTACATATACAGTAACAGAAGATGCAACTAATAACTTTTATAATACTATGGATGAAATATTCAAAATATTTAAAAATACAGATGAATCTATTCAGGATAATATGATGCTGAAAATAGATTCTAATAACAATTTTTACTTTGAATATTCATCAGATACTAAATCTGGACAGAATGCAGAAGAATTAAGATTTAAAAAGGACAGGGGCTTTGATGACACAATAAAAAAAGAATTATTTAAAGATGAAGAAGAACTAAGTGAGGAACAGTTACAGATTATTGACCAAGAACTTCTAAAAATAACTCCAGAAGAAACTTTTTTTAGGCTTATAAAAGCCTATAATCTTGTAGAAGTGGCTGTACCTGATTATAAAGAAAATAAAGATAAATATAATAATATGAGCGGAAAAGAACATCTTGACATAATACTAAATTCAGGTTTTGAACTTAAGCATATAAGGTCTTATATGCTTATAAAAGATTCATTAAAAGTGCAGAGCTTTAAAGGCTATAAATCTGTAACCATTGCAGACAATATAAAAAGAGATACAGCTTTCATTATTTATCAGAAATTAAGTGAGCTTCCAGGAATATATGTTAATCTTTCACCAATTCGTTATTATCCTTATAACACTTTAGGATCTTCTGTAATTGGATATGTATCATCCATAAACAGTTCTGAAAAGGACAGATATGAACTTATGGGATATGATGTTTCCAGTGACCTTATTGGTAAATCAGGAATTGAATCAGCCTATGAAGATGTTTTGAAGGGAACCAAGGGAGGAAGTACAGTAAAGGTTAATGCTCAAGGAAGAACTACAGAGGAATTATTTAAATTAGAATCTTACCCGGGAAATAATGTGCATTTAACCATAGACAGAGATATTCAGTATGCAGCAGAACAGGCTTTAGCAGATGGAATACAAAATATTGCAGAATATGGAACAGATACTGATGGGTACAGATTTGCCAATGCAACAAGAGGTGCTTTGGTTGCAGTAGAGGTTAAAACAGGAAGAATTCTATCTATGGTAAGTTATCCATCCTATGATCCTAATTTATTTGCTGTATCTGGTCAGCTGAGCAGTGAAGATAACAGAAAATATTTTAATCCTGATCTTGAAGCATTTGGAACAGAACTTATAGAAAAAATGAATTTGAAAAAGAGTATAGATGAAATATTTCCTAAGGAAAATGGAGTGAGAACAGATAAATATGACTTATATCCAAGACCTTTCTACAATTATGCAACAATGTCACTTATACCACCAGGCTCAACTTTTAAACCATTAACAGCAATAGCTGGATTAGAGAGTGGTGTTATAACTCCTGAGTCACTTATAGATGACAAGGGAAAATTTGATATTCATCCAGAAACCTTTGGAAAAGGTTTTGCTCCAGAGTGTCTTGTGTATACTAATTATGGATATGGTCATGGTTCAATTGATGTTGCTAAAGCCATTCAAGTGTCATGTAATTATTTTTTCTATGAAACAGCTTATAGGTTATTTAAGCAAAGTGGAGGAGATATTAATTCCTTAGATACAATTGCCAAATATGCATATCAGTTTGGACTGGGAGTAGACCCCAATAGTGGTGAAGTTCCTTCTACAGGAATAGAAATTGCAGAAAATTTTGGTCAGACATATAATTTTACATCATTTAAGAAAAATTCTATTTATTATGCTAAGTATGAGCTTGTAGATTATCTTGAAAAGGGAGATTATAAAGGAATTATTAAAAATTTTATTCCCTTTGATATAAAATATTCTGAAGATGATATTGAGGAAGTAAAGAATGCAAAGGCAGCCATAAAGGATAAGATGTCCGATTATTTATCTAAGATAGGAACAGATGAAAGCAAGTCTACATTTGATGAATTTGTAAAAGAAATAAAAACTCATGTTGAAATTATAATAGATAAATCAGAAACATATAAAAACAGAGTTTCTGAATATGAAAAGTCTAATAATAAAACTGTAGATTTAAAAAATGAAGCAGATATAGTATCAAATATAATAGCAAGATTTACTATAAATGATAAATCCGCTGAAATAACTTCTCCTGCACAGCTTGTCTATGCAGCTATAGGACAGGGAATGCATACATTTACTCCAATGCAGCTTGCTTCATATGTTTCAACAATTGCTAATGGTGGAACAAGATACAAACTTCATTTGGTGGATAAAATAACTGATAATGATGGAAATATCATCAAAGAATATCATCCGGAAATATTAAATGAAATAGGTATTTCAGAAAGTACAATACAGGCAGTAAAGGAAGGAATGTCTAAAGTTAATGAAGAAGAAGGAGGAACAGCAAGAGCGGCCTTTTTAGGATTTCCAATAAGTACTGGAGGAAAAACAGGTACGGCAGATTTTTCAAATACACAAAAAGAATATGGAAGATCACCTTATGCAACATATATAAGTTTTGCTCCTGTAGAAGAACCTGAAATAGCTGTGGTAGCAGTAGTATTTGATGGTGGTCACGGAGGTTCCATTGCATCGGCTGTAAGAGCTGTATATGAAGCTTATTTTAAAGATACATTATTAGAAATGGATCCTGATTATGGAAATAAGTCTTTGTCATTTCAAAAATATGTTTTAAATAATCCTTATACAAAAAGTAAAGAAGAAACTTAAAATAACATTATTATAATTTGTTATGAATATTTAGCATAAAAAACAAAAGGTATGAGATAGTTTGTCACATCCTTTTGTTTGAAAAAATGTAGTACATAAGAAACAATAGAAGTCAGGTTAAAAAATATTTCGTGGTATAATTTAACTGTAGGAGAAAAAATTATGAAGTATATTAACAATATAAAAAGAGGCAGATTTATAAAGCGTCCTAATAGATTTATTGCACATATTGAAATAGACAATAAAATAGAAATATGTCACGTAAAAAATACAGGCAGATGTAAAGAATTGCTTATACCAGAGAAGAGTATAGTTTATGTAGAAGAAGGCAGTAATCCTAAACGCAAAACTAAATATTCCTTAATAGCTGTAGAAAAGGGCAGCAGAATAGTAAACATGGATTCACAGGTTACTAATAAGGCTGTATATGAATTTGTAGAACAGGGAAAGCTGTTTAAAAATATTACATACCTAAAGGCTGAAAAGACATATAAAAATTCAAGATTTGATTTATATGTTGAAACAGCAGAAGGAAGAAAAATCTTCATAGAGGTAAAAGGGGTAACTCTTGAAGATAATGGTGTTGTAAGATTTCCAGATGCACCTAGTGAACGTGCAGTAAAGCATGTTAATGAATTATGTAAGTCCATTAAGAATGGTTATGAGGCATATATTATATTTGTTATTCAAATGAAAGATGTATTATATTTTGAACCTAATTATGATACCCATAGAGAATTTGGAGAAGCCTTAGCTGAAGCAGATAAGAAGGGAGTAAATATACTGGCATATGACTGTATAGTTACCCCAGACAGTATAGTCATTAATGACAAGGTTAAAATAAATATATAAAAACTTCCAAAAGGTGTGAAAATTATATACAAAAATATTTAAATAATGATATAATTTTAATTGGATATTTACGTAATTAGTATTAAATAAATTGTAAATTTAAAAAGTTTAAGCTGCATATATTTGGAGGATAATATGAGTAATGATGGCATTGTAATAAAAGGCAATAAAGAAGGCATAAATACTCAGATAGATATTAGCAGATTTGGAAGCTTTGAAGAAATGATGATAAATCTTATTAATAAGCTTTCAAAAGGTAAACACTTTTATAAGGGAATGACATTAGAATTAAAGATGGATTTAAGTGCAGTTAGTAAAAAAAATGTCCAGACTTTAAAGGAAATGCTGCTAAATGAAATCGGATTAAAAGATATAATACTTGAAAATATTGAAAAGAGCAAACCAAAGGAAGGCAAAGTATTTTCGGGAGTGTATGAAGGAAAGACCAAATTCATAAGAAAAACAGTAAGAGGAGGGCAATGCATAAATTATAACGGAAACATTGTAATTATTGGAGATGTAAACAGTGGTGCAGAAGTTTCTGCTACAGGAAATGTAATTGTCTTAGGAACTCTTAAGGGAAAGGTAAGTGCAGGTACAAACGGAAATGAAAAATCTGTTATTGCCGCATTTTTCCTCCAGCCTGAAATGCTTAAGATAGGAAAATTAATGGCCATGTCACCAGATGACAATGATAAGCCTAAATATCCAGAATTGGCAAAAATAAAAGACGGGTATATAATGGTTGAACCATATCTGCCTAATAAATACATATAAAGATTAATCGGAGGGATTTTTTAATGGGAGAATCTATTGTAATAACTTCAGGAAAAGGTGGAGTTGGAAAAACTACTACTACTGCTAATCTTGGTACTGCCTTAGCAGCATTAGGTAAAAAGGTGGTAGTAGTTGATGGAGATACAGGTCTTAGAAATTTAGATGTACTTCTTGGACTTGAAAATAGAATTGTTTATACAATAATGGATGTTATAGAAGGCAGATGCAGATTGAAACAAGCATTGATTAAGGACAAGAGATTTCAAAATCTTTGCCTTTTGCCAACAGCACAAACAAGGGATAAGGACGATATAAGTTCGCAGGAAATGCTAAAGATAGTAAATGAATTAAAAGAAGAATTTGATTACGTTCTTATAGATTCACCAGCAGGAATTGAACAGGGATTTGAAAATGCAGTAATTGGAGCTGATAGAGCTGTAGTAGTTGTAAATCCCGAAATAACATCTGTAAGGGATGCAGACAGGGTTATAGGAAAACTTGATGCAAAAGGGTTAGATAACCATTCTGTAATTGTTAACAGATTAAATTATGCCATGACAAAAAATGGGGATATGCTGGATGTATCAGATATAATAGAAACATTATCTATTAAGCTTATAGGAGTTGTGCCTGATGATAAGAGTATAACAGTTTCAACAAATAAAGGAGAACCTATAGTTTTGGATAATGATGCAATGGCAGGCAAAGCGTTTAAAAATATAGCAAAGAGAATTATTGGTGAAGAAGTGCCATTTATGGATTTTGATACTGATCATGAAGGTTTTTTGGGTTCATTTTTAAAATTATTTAAACGCAAATAGGAGGGGATATAAATGGGATTATTCAAAAATTTGAGTGGCAAACCAACTCCTAAGCAAGTGGCAAAAGACAGATTAAAATTAATACTAATTCATGACAGGGGACAGCTTCCGCCGGAAACAATTGATAAAATAAAACAGGAAATTCTTCAGGTTATATCAAAATATATTGATATTTCTGAAGAAGATGTGGAAATAACTGTTAATAAAAATGATGATAATGATGGTGAAAATGCGTCTGCATTAGTTGCAAATATTCCAATAAAAAATATAAGAGGAAGATAATAATCTTCCTCTTATATTTTTACATATGTATATAATATTCATATTTTTACAAATATTAAAATATATTTAAGTATAGAAATTTATGGAGCGAATAGGTATGAATGATTATAGATATGCATATGAGAATTATTATAGAAACTTAAATAAAGATTCTAAAATAATTGAAAATAAAAGAACAGATTTAAAGGGATTAAGAAGAATTAAAAGAAAAAGTAACAGTAATGAAAAAAATATACAAAAGATTTTTGTAAGACAACTATGTGGAGCTTTTGCAGTAGTGTCCTGCTTTACATTATTAAAATACATTCCTTTAACTGGTACACAATATATTTATAAAAAGAGTAAAGAAATAATAAATAATAATGCTACCTATGATGGAGCAATAGAAGCAGTGAAAAGCATAAATATAGGTGAATATAGTATGGCTGCTGCAAATATTAATGGAGTTACCCTTGATGACCTAAAAGAAAAGCCATTAAAGGAAAAGCTTATGAAATATTATAAAGACATTAAAGAACAGAGCTATTATAAAGAAAAACAATTATAATAAGTTAAAGCAATATTATAGAGGTTATATTATGAATAAAAAATATAAGACCATAATACTGCAGCTTTGCTTGGTAATAATTTTATCCAGAATATGTGATGATTATATATTAAGCATATTTTGGATAATACTTCATGAAATTTCTCATATTATTATAGCAGGGAGTTACGGATGTTCTTTTAATAATTTTCATATAAATATAACAGGAGTAACTACTAATATTTCCAATGTTGATGATCTTACAAATGAGAAACAGCTTCATGTTTATTTAATGGGACCATTATTTAATTTAATTATTGTGGCACTTACCTATGGACTTCTTAAAAAATTCAACAATTTTTTCATTTGGAAAAGTATGATAATAAATGTAAGTCTCTTATTGTTTAATCTGCTTCCAGCTTATCCTTTAGATGGAGCTAGAATATGTGAAATACTTCTTACTAAAAAATATTTATATAGAACTGCAAAAAAGTATATTATTATAGCAAGTTATATTATTGCTGGTATAATAAGTTTAATTGGTATAGGAATAGTGGTGTTTTTACATACATTGAATATAAGTTTTTTTCTTGCATCTGCATTCATTTTTTATACAGCCTATTTAGAGCGGGAAAATTTTATGTATATTGTTATGGGAGATCTTTATAAAAAAGTTACAAGATTAAAGAAAAATGGATACATAGAAAGTAAAAATATTTGTGTATATTATAAAATGGATCTTGCAAGTATTCTTGCATCTATTGGTAAGAATAAGTATAATAGTTTTCATGTAGTTGATGATGAAATGAAACTTTTAGCCATAATTTATGAGAATGAACTAATAGAAGCTTTAAAAAAATATGGAAATATAAGTTTGGAAGAATTTATAAAATCATAATTTTTAGGTTAGTGGTAAATCACCGAAAAGAAAAGACATGCAACTAAAATTTAAATTCTAAGATTGCTTAAAGCTGGAAAACTAAAAATTTTGAAGTATTGGCAAAACACTTGCTCCATACTGGTGCAGTTAATAATAAAAGTGTTTTGAAATATAATAGTCAGATGTATTTCAAAATATTGTGGCAAAACTCAGTATGGACAAGTATATTTGCTCAATCCTTCAAAATTAAGTTTTCCAAGCTTACACTTTATAGAATTTGAATTTCATTGCATGTCTTTTCTTTTCTGGTTTTATCCCATAACTAAATTCATTATATCAACAACCTACAAAGTTGCAGCCTTAAATGTAGTTCTTTTTTAGTTAAAGGGTAGTAGATAGTTAATTCTATTGGTTGCTCTTTATTATACTATTTTAGGCATATGCTAATAATGGAGAAATTAAATTTTTGAATAGTATATATTGACAAAATAAGAAGAAAGATATATAAAAATATTATAGTAATATATTACTATTAAGTTCGGTAAGGTGATACAGTATGGATAATAAAATTAATTTTATTGATGAGTTTGCCAAAGAAAAGCAGTATGATGAATTATGGCTTAAAAGATTATCATTTACTAATATATTAGTTTGTGCAAATATGATGCAAACAATGTTTAGTAAAACTCAGGAAGGTATTACAAGTAAACAGTGGCTTCTGCTTACCATAGCAAGTAATGTTAATGAAGCTCCTACATTAAGTGAAATGGGAAAAATTATGGGATGCTCAAGGCAGAATGTAAAACAGATAGCTCAGGTTTTAAATAAAAATGGGTATTTAAGTTTTACAAAAATAGATGGTGATAAAAATACAATGCGTATTGTTCCAACAGAAAAATGGTTTGCTTATAACGAGAAAAATTCAGAAATGACATCAAATATTCTTGAAAAAATTTTTGATGGACTATCAAATGAAGAGCTGAAAACATATTTTAGAAGTTTTATAAAAGTTATTAATAATATAGAAAAAATTAATAATGAATTAGATAAGAGTAATTGAAAAAATTACTCTGTTTAAAAAGCAAAACGTAATAAATTACTATACTACAGTTTATTACTTAAGAGGAGAAAAAAAGATGAATAATAAGAAAAATATAAAATTTATTATTCCTAATACAATAACTGTTTTTAGAATTATTTTAACTTTTCAGCTTATATACATATTAAAA
>CAZPRO010000097.1:1163-8636 GCA_964588775.1 uncultured Clostridium sp. | reverse complement strand
ATTGATATAGAATATATTATTATTACAGATGAATCTGATGAAAGATTTAACAAATATATTAAAAAATATATTAATAATAATAGTAAAGTTTATTCTATGACTGTTAATTTGTTTAAAGAACTTATATCAACAGAACAGCCTCAGGGCATTCTTGCAGTAGCAAAAATACCGTGTGGCAATATAGATTTAAACGGAAGCTTTTATATATTATGTGATAAGGTTCAGGACCCGGGAAACCTTGGAACTATAATAAGAACAGCACATGCTGCAGGGGCAGATGGGATAATATTAACTAAAGGTACTGTAGATATTTATAATGATAAAACTATACGTTCAACAATGGGTTCGCTTTTTTATATTCCTGTAATATATGATGATGACAATTTTACAACATTAATAAAATTGAAAGAGAAGGATTTTAAAATTGTAACTACATCTCTTGATACAGATAAAAATTTTTATGATGAAAATTTAGCAGGAAAGGTAGTACTTACAGTTGGTAATGAAGGAAATGGAGTAAGTGAGGAAGTATATAAAATGTCAGATAGTAAAGTTAAGATTCCAATGCCTGGAGGAGCAGAATCATTAAATGCAGCAGTTGCTGCATCAGTTATTATGTTTGAAAAGGTAAGACAGGATAGAATTTAAAGAAATGAAGCTGTTGCACAAATATTATATTTAATATGTAGTGTTTCAATAATACTATATGTAAATTATAATTTTCAATGCGGCAGCTTCATTTTTTTACATATTATAATAGGTGTCACAGAATTTTTTTAAGGCACAGGCTATAATAAAAATAAGCCATGAAAAGCTCCAAATGTTAAATAGAAAACTTAAGGATAAATATATAGCAACCACAATCAGCCAGTAGGAACTCATTACAGCTTTAATGAGTCTGTTATTTGGAAAATGATTTACAGCTGTTGGAAGATTACTGCTATTATTTGCGTTAGTAGTTTCCCTAATCTGCTTACTTATATTATTAAATTCAGATATAATTATTCCTACTGCTTCATTTTCAGTTTTTCCTTCACTTATTAATGAATTATAATGATTCTCCATACGAGTTAGTGCTTTTGATTTTAGTTCTTGTATTTCAGGTGTTTTTGGTACACCAGAAAAAGTATTTTCAATATAAGTTATTAAAGTTTCCATATGTTTAACTTCTTGGTAAAAAAAGTGATTTATAGTTAGATTATAATATTTACTGCTAATTAATACAATAATCTATTGATAAGAATTGCTTAATTGGTATTTTTTCTGTTAAAATATTTTCATAATTGATATTTTTAGGTACACATAAATTGAAAAGTAGGAGATTCTTATGACAATAAAGGAAAGAATAAAACAATCAAATAT
This sequence comes from uncultured Clostridium sp., assembly GCA_964588775.1. Taxonomy (GTDB): domain Bacteria; phylum Bacillota; class Clostridia; order Clostridiales; family Clostridiaceae; genus Clostridium. The sequence continues at coordinate 7,274 of CAZPRO010000097.1, read as the reverse complement.
TATGATGCTATTGATTCCAGTAGTGATTATTGTGGGCATTTCTAGTTTAATAAAAGAACCTTTTTTTTCTTTAGTACAATCAAAAATGGAGGATAAGTATCTTAATACTATGCCAGGTACTAATTATGTTATTGATTTACTGCGCTTTGATCCTAAAAATGGAAATGAAGAGGAGTTTTTTAATAGTCTTACTACAAAAGTTTCTCAAGATCTTAGCAAAATAGGATATCATATGGAAATAAAATATAAAAAGAAAATTATTTACAATAATTTTGAGGAAAAAGACAAGCAGGCCGTAGAAAATATAGGAAGTGAGATTCTTAATCATGCCAATTCAATGGTTTTAGAGTTAAACCAGATTTCCCTTGTAAAAAGTAATTTCTTTTTTAAAGGAAGTCCTGTAAATATAATTGCAATTAATTCATCTTATAAACACGTAAAATTTGATATAAGAGAACATATGAAAACATATATGCTTACATATGATTCCATTGTATGCATTTTATCCATTATAATTATAACCATAACAAATTCAATTTTAACTAACAATATTGCTAAAAGTATTATAATTCCTTTGGATTTATTAAGTGAGTATGCAGAAAAAATAAAAAATGGAGATTTGAATTTTAGATGTAATTATAAAGGAAATGATGAATTTAACAAGGTTTTTAATGATTTTGATGAAATGAGAGAGAGATTGAAGGAAAGCATTAATAGTAGAATTAAATATGAAGAGAACAGGAAAGAACTTATGGCAGGAATTTCACATGATTTAAGGACACCCCTTACTGCAATAAAAGGATATGTGGAGGGACTTAGGGATGGAGTAGCAAATACTTTAGAAAAACAGAAAAAATACCTTGATACAATTTATAATAAAGCAGATAATATGGATAAGCTTGTAGAAGAATTGTTCTTATTTTCAAAGCTTGATACAGGGAAATTTCCTTTTAAATTTAGTGTGGTGAATTTTAAGGATTATCTTGAAGATTTTTATTTTATGGTTAAGGAAGAATTTAAAAATAGAGGGCTTGAAATTGTGTATGAAGATAACATAAAAGAAAAAAACATTAATGTAAAAATGGATGTTCAACAGATGCAGCGGGTATTTTTTAATATTATTGAAAACAGCTGCAAATACAAAAAATATGATGTGGGTTTAATAAATATAAATGTGAATGTTAATAAAGATTGTGTTATTATTGATTTGAAAGATAATGGACAGGGAGTGAAAGAAGAAGAATTAGAAAAAATATTTACAAGCTTCTATAGATGTGATCCATCAAGAACCAAATCCAGTGAAGGAAGTGGCTTAGGACTTGCTATAGCAAGGCAGATTGTTGAAGGACATAATGGAAAAATATATGCCTACAGCCATGAAGGATTAGGAATAATAATTAAACTTCCTATTTTAGATAAATGATAAAAACTAAAATGAATATGATAGAACAAGTATGGAGAAGCAGATTTTTTGATAAAAAATAATAATTGTGGTGGTGATTTAAGTGAAAAAAATATTAATAGTAGAAGACGATAAAAGTATAGCTGAATTGGAAAGGGATTATCTTGAAATAAACAATTATGATACAAAAATTGCAATGACAGGTCCTCAAGGACTTGAGCTTGCACTTAAAGAGAAATTTGATTTAATAATTCTTGATGTTATGCTGCCAGGAAAGGATGGCTTTCAAATATGCAAAGAAATTCGTGAAAAAAAAGAAACACCAATAATATTGGTTACTGCTAAAGAGGATGATATTTATAAAATTAAAGGATTGGGCATAGGAGCAGATGATTATATAGTAAAGCCTTTTAGTCCTAGTGAACTTGTGGCACGAGTAAGAGCACATATTGACAGATATGACAGACTTACAAATCTTGATAATAAGAGAAAGGAAGATAGAAATATTATTGAGGTTGGCAGTATAAAGATTTTATGTGATGCAAGGCGTGTATATGTTAATAATAAAGAAATAAAATTTGCAAATAAGGAATTTGAACTGCTTCAGTTTTTAGCAGCAAATCCTAACATAGTATTTTCAAAGGATACTCTTCTTGATAGAATATGGGGACAAGAGTCTGTAGCAGATACATTTACTGTTACAGTGCATATTAATAGAATAAGAGAAAAAATAGAAATAGACAGCAGTAATCCGGAATATATTGAAACCATATGGGGAGCAGGCTACAGATTTAATATGTAGCCTGCTCAATTTTTAACGTATATAAATTTATAAAATGATTGTTTAATGAAAAGTTATATAAAAGTTTATGAATTGTTTATATTTGTTTTATAACAGGGTTATATTAAATAACTATAATGAACTTGTACCTAAATAAAATACAATTATGCAAACAACTTTAAATTATATGAAAATGAACTGGGAGGTATTACTTTGAAAAGAAAAATAATAGGTTTTTTAATAGCAGCATTAATAGCTTGTAATATTATACCAGCCTTTGCAGCTGAAGATGAAAATAATAGTATGGTAGTTTCCTTTAGCACTATTAAAGAGATTATGCTGGATAATAGTATACAGCTTAAGATTGCAGAAAATAATTATAAAAAAACAAAACAAAATTATGAGAAACTTCAAGATGAAATTGATGATTTAGAAGATGAATTAAGCAGTTTAAGCAAACCTACAGATACAGAGGCGGAGGATTATGAAGAACGCCTTGCTTCCTATAAATCAAGTTATAATTCCATAAGCAGTAGTTTAGAATCAAAAGAACATGAAGAAGAGGTTTATGAAGAATATACTTTGAAGAATGCCAGAATAACTTATCAAACTACGGTTCAAAGCAAAGTATATGAAGCTCAAAAAGCATATATTAATTACTTAAACAAACTTGATATATTAAAATTAAATGAAAATGAAGCAGAAGCAGATAGTAAGGATGTTAATATATCAAAGGAAAAGTATAATTATGGCTTTATATCTAAATCAGAATATGAGAATACCATAATTGAAAAGAATGGTAACTGGGATAATTATGATTTATATAAAAGGGAATCTGATGAAGCCCTTCAAAATTTGTATTATCTTCTTGGTGTTTCAGAGGATGATAATGTGATAATAGAAACAAATGTAGAAGATTTATTTAATGAGTTGGAATCTATAAATTATGCACAAGATGTAAATGAAATGCTTTCTAATAATTATGCTATAAAATCTAAAAAACTTGAAATAGATAAAATGGATTTAGAAATAGATTATGCTGAAGATGATGATGAATATGAATATGATGAAGACAATGCAGAATTAAATCTTCAAGGACAAGTTATACAGGCAGAACTTGATTTTAGAAGTGCCTATAATACTTTAATGACATCTTATAATTCATTTAAAACATCTTATGATAAGGTTAATAAAAGCAGAAAGACATATGAAGTGGAAAAAGAACAAAATATTCTTGGATTTGTTTCTGATAATACTTTAGCAAAAGACAGGAGAGAATTGGAAAATAGTTTGGCATCTCTTTCAAATTCAAGAAATAATGTATATTTGAATTATATTAATTATTTACAAATGAAGGAGGGTTATTAAAATTGAAGGTAAATGCAGCAGGAATTGCAGATAAGTTAAAGGAAATAAAATTTAATAAAAAGACAGCAATTTTTTTATCAGCCATATTGGTAGTAATCATAGGAACTGTAACAATTTGCAAGGTTAGGAACTCAAAAAATGAAAATGATTCAGCAAATAAAACACAATTTACAATACTTGCAAAAACAAATGTATTTAATATGGTAAGTTCATCAGGGGCAATTCAAAGTGGAGAATCAACAAATGTTTATTCCAACTTTAATGATTCTTATACTTTACAGGAAGTTAATGTAGAAGTTGGTGATGAAGTAAAAAAAGGTGATGTACTTGCTGTAATTGATACAAGTGATTTTGAAGATGAAATAGAACAGCTTGAAACTACTGTTGCAGCAAATGAGAAAAAAAGTCAGCTTACTTTAGATGAGAAAAAGAAAGCATATGAAGATGAATTATATTTATATGAGAATGACTGCAATTCATCAGTGGTAAATGCAAAAGCAGCTGTTGAATCCAGCAGGCTTTCCCTTGATAATACACAAAGAATTTATGAATATTACAAAATGCTTAATGAAAATGGAGAAGCGTCTGATCAGGAGTTAAGACTTAAAGAAATAGATTATGAAAATGCAAAAAATGACTATACAAAAGCAGAAGTATCTTTAGAATCTGCAAAAATTAGTGCAGAACAAAGTTTGAGAAATGCAAAAAATGATTATGAAAATGCCTTGGCAAGCTATAAGGATGACAGTGAAAGAAAAAAACTGGAAGCAAAAAAGGCTCAGCTTAAAAATAGAGAAGTTATAGCACCATGTGATGGGACAATAACATCTGTAAATGTAGAAGTTGGTGACAAATGTGGTTCAGGTGCATTCTTTGTTATTCAAAATTTGAAAAATTTAATTGTAAATGTGGATGTGGATGAAACTGAAATTGCAGATGTAGAAGTTGGACAAAAGGTTCAGGTTACTACAGATGCAAGTGGAGATGAAATTCTGCAAGGGGAAGTTGTAAGTGTTGATCCTATTTCAACCAGTGTGGCAAATGGGTCATCAAATGGTTCCGGCTCCACCTCTGCTGCTTCAACTAATTCAACAAGCAGTGATGTTACTTTTACAGTAAAAGTGCAGATTAATAATTATAATGAACTTGTTAAAGTTGGAATGAATGCTGTTGTTAATATTATTGTTAGTGAAGCAGATAATGTATATGCTGTACCTTATGAAGCCATAAGAAGACAGGAAAATCAATTTGTAATTTATGTGGCAGAAAAAGATGGAGATAAATATGTGGCAAAAAGCATAGCTGTTGAAAGAGGATTGGAATCAGATGTTTATGTGGAAATTAGCGGAAAAGAATTAAAAGATGGAATGATAGTCCTTAGCGATTCTTCGGCTTATAAGGATGGGGATATTGTAGATGTACAAATACCTGAAAGAAACAACATAAAAGCAGGAAATCAAGGATCAGGACAGGAAAGTGTCAATATGCCATCAGAAGGTGGAAAGAAGGAGTGATTATAAAGTATGGAGGAAAAAATAATTGAAATGACTAATATTAGAAAAAGCTTCTATATAGGAACTCCCAATGAACTTCATATTCTTAAAGGAATAGATATAACTGTGTTTAAAGGAGAATTTGTATCTATAGTAGGAAGTTCTGGATCTGGAAAAAGTACACTTATGAATATAATAGGAGCACTTGATAGAGCTACATCTGGAGAATATGTATTAGATGGAACAAACATAAAAGACATTTCAGATAATGGACTTTCAGAAATAAGAAATAAGAAAATAGGATTTGTATTCCAGACATATAATTTAATACCTAGAAATTCTGCATTAAAAAATGTTGAGCTTCCTTTATTATATGCAGGTATGAACAGAGCAGAAAGGAAAGAAAGAGCAGAATATTATCTGGAACTTGTTGGAATGAAGGATAGAATAAACCATCAGCCTAATGAATTATCAGGAGGACAGAAGCAGAGAGTAGCTATAGCAAGAGCTTTAGCTACAAATCCAAGCATTGTTCTTGCTGATGAACCTACTGGTGCTTTAGATTCTAAAACAGGAAGAGTTGTCATGGATCTTTTTCATAAGGTTCATGAACAGGAAGGGAAAACAATAGTATTTATAACCCATAATAATGAACTTGCAGATGAAACAGAAAGAATTATAACTTTAAAAGATGGAAATATTATAGATACACGTTTAAATGAAAACTTCTATAAAAGGTATAATAATGGTGAAGCAGTATGTTCATAAAGGAAAATATAGCTTTAGCACTGGCTGGGCTTAAATCAAATAAAATGCGTGCACTTCTTACTATGCTTGGAATTATTATTGGTATTGCATCAGTAATAAGTATAGTGTCAGTAGGAAATGCTATGACTTCATCTGTTACAAGTTCTATGGCAGATATGGGCAGCAGTAACATTATGGTTAATGTAACTGAAAGAGATTCAACAAGTATGATGGGTTTTAATGATAGAAAAAGAAATTCAACATCTAAAGAAAATAATAATAAAGATAATGAAGAAACAGATGTATCTGAAGATAAAAAT
>CAZPRO010000097.1:0-1063 GCA_964588775.1 uncultured Clostridium sp. | reverse complement strand
TGGACGGCCTGGTATGTTTGGTTCAAGTGCTGCCACTCCTAATGATAGTGATCTTATTTCAATGGATACAATAAAAGAAATAGAAGAAACATTTTCTGATAAAATTAAAGCAGTCAGTATTTCAGAAAATAAAGATTCTGGAAAAGGAAAAAATGGAACAGCTTATGCAAATGTGAACATAAAGGGAACAAATCCAGGATATGCAGATGCACAAAATATAGAAATGAAAGAAGGACGATATATAAGTGACCGAGATATGGATGATGGGAAAAAGGTAGCAGTTATATCAGATAAATTTGTAACAAAAATATTTGGTGATAATGCAGATCCAATAGGGAAACAGGTAAAAATATATACATCCAATGCAATATATACATACACAGTTATTGGAGTATATGAATATAAATCAAAAAATGAAGCAAGTACTGAATCAGAAGAAAAGCTTACAACTGATTTATATATACCTATTACAACAGTAAAAACTTCTATTTTAAATAAAAATTATCAATCTATTACTATAAGAGCAAATGATGATATTGATATACAAGAATTTACAGATGAACTTCAAACATATTTTGATGAATTATATTTAAGAAATGCAGATTGGAATGTAACTGTAAGCAATATGGAAAGCATGATTGAATCAATGACTTCAATGATGAGTACCATAGCTCTTGCTATTTCAGCCATTGCAGGAATCTCTCTCTTTGTTGGGGGTATTGGAGTAATGAATATTATGCTGGTATCAGTTACTGAAAGAACACGTGAAATTGGTACAAGAAAAGCATTGGGGGCAAAGAGCAGTCATATTCAAATGCAGTTTATAGTAGAATCAGTAATAATATGTGCAATAGGAGGAATAATTGGAATTATTATGGGTATTATAATTGGTTCTTTAGCATCAAATTTTATGGGATATGCACCAGTTATTTCACCAATTGTTGTATTTGGAAGTTTCACATTCTCTATGGCCATAGGTATATTTTTTGGATATTATCCAGCTAAAAAAGCGGCAGAACTTGATCCTATTGAAGCATTAAGATATGAATAAAATTTTAATGAG
>CAZPRO010000096.1:0-8722 GCA_964588775.1 uncultured Clostridium sp. | reverse complement strand
TGCCAATAGGAATAGATAATTTTGAATCATTAATAGAAAATGAATATTATTGGTTGGAATTTTATCTGGAATGGATGGATATATTGTAAAGTCAAATAGGGAATGTGGAAGTGGAAGAAGTGATATTTATATAAAACCATTATCCATATTTGAAAGAGCAGTAATTATAGAATTAAAGGTATGTGATAAGCCTAAGGAAATATTTATAAAATGTGATGATGCAATAAAGCAGATAGAAGAAAGGAAATATGAGGAAGAACTTAATGAAGAAGGATATGAAGATATAATAAAATATGGAATATCCTTTTATAGGAAAGACTGCCTTATTAAACTAAGAACTAAAAGCTAAGAGTTTCAATGAAAAAACTTTCAGTTTTTTTATTATATTATTGCAGGCATAATTTCTATTAAAATCTGTGATTTTAATAGAAATTAGCCCTTATTATGTGATAATAAGTTTCCTTTCAAAATCTACCGCCACTCTTAGTTCTTAGCTCTTAGCTAAATTATGATTTATAATAGGTAAGAAAAATAATAGAAAAATAAGTTCATAATTAATTTATAATAATTTATCTATTTCTGCCTTAAAAGCTGATTTTCTTGAATTTATCTGTTTATAATGATTTACAGTTAAAAGCTTTCCATTAGCTTTGCCATTGGATTCTAAGACCTCACCCATTTGAACAAGAAGTTCAGCTGCTTTATAGTAAAGGCCTCTATTTTTTTTACTGGTAATATCATATACTCTTTTTTCAACCTGTTTTTCACACCATGATATATATTTATCATATTCTTGTTGTGGCAGATTGATTTTATCTTTCCATATAAGAAAGTATTCCTCAAAAGATTTATCATAACTTTCTGTTGTAGAAAATCTGTAATGCTGTATATCCTCTATAAGTCTTTTCCCTGCTTTTGAGTAATAAGGACGTTTATCCAGCATAAGCAAAAATAATGATACAATTCTTTCTTTAATTCCATTAATCCATTCAAATGGAGTATTATCATATATTTGTTGTATCTGCTCAAATTCCATATTAAAAAAATGCAGTATACTTTTTCTTTCTTTAGAAATTGTATTTTTTAATTTTTCAAAATTTCTATCGTATGTAATTTCATAATTTTTTTCAGGCAAAGTATCAATATATAGTATTCCAGCTTCAGAATATTTTTTATAATTGTCAGTATCAAATAGTTTTATGTAATTTAAAATTGATGATTCTGAATAAAATGCACCCATGGAGAATTTAGATTTCATAGTTGTATCATTGAGTTTTTCTGCTGCAAAGGCTGCTATATTCAAAATTTTACTGCGTATTTCTATGTCAGGGTTCATTTTTGCCAGTACTTCTTTTCCAAAGTTTATTATTGTTTCAAAATCCTCATTTTCTAAAAGCTTTTTGCAGTAAGTAAGAGAAATGGCTGGATGTATTTCCATGGTTTCCTTTGCAGTTTCACATAATTTGTTCATATCATAATAAGAATCTAATATGTCTGATAACAATTCAGTTGCAAGTTTTTCATCAGTATTTTTCAAATATTCAAGCCATTCTTCAATAAAATCATCAATTTCAATAATTTCTTCTGGACCAGCAGAGAAGATTTCGTCTATATGAATATTATTAAACATATTACAGTGAAAACATTCATATATATTTTCTACACGTCTTTCTTCAGGGCTGGCTTTGTATTGGCAGTATAATAAGTTTATGGCAATATGTTTAAGATTAACCTTTATAATATTTTCTTCATGTAATTCTTTAAAGGTCAATTGATTTGTTTCTTCAAAAATAATATCTATGGCTGGATATAAAGTCATACAAATTATACTGTACAATTTACAGGCTTCTTTATAATTTCTTTCATATAGTAAATTTTCTGCTATGTGCAGGAAACTTTCTAATGTGTTTCCTATATTAAATTTATCATTATATTCATAGACCCATTCACCATGGTGATAATCATCATATACTTCATCACCTGTACATTCAAAATAAATTTTCTTATTGTCAATTTTACTAAACCAATTATATATGTCATTAAGCTGATTTTCATAGGTTTTAGCTTCAATTTTATTTTGTTTTTCCATGATTTTTAAGAAGGCTTCTCTATTTTCTTCTTTTGTAATACGTGCAAATTCATGGAGTAAATGAGTCTTTTCTTGTTCAGACATTTCTAAAAGCTTTTTATCTATTTCATTTAAAAATTCTCTATAATTCATATGGAAATCCTCCTAAAAGTTTTCATTTTTATATTATATTGTTTTTATTATTATATTACATCATTTTAAAGAAATATTGTAAAGAATATATTAAATTTAAAAGTTAATATGTTTAATAAAAATAATATTTGGGCTATACTATTAAGATAATAAGGTGAATTGAAGTTTAATGCTTAAAAATTGTTTAACTGTAAATATTATATTATAATTTAGTTAATATATTTTAAAAGATGGGAGATAGAAAATGTCCATAAATATTAACAGGCTTGAGGCGGATCTTTATAAAAAGTCAGATTTATCAACAAGAAAAAAGGCTGAACAGTACATAAAGGAAGAAAAAATAAAAGTATTAAGAGTTAATGAGAATTCATATGATGAAGATATAATTGATATTGTAGGACAATATTTTGAAAGAAATTATTATTATATTGCAAGTGTAAGTATAAATATTAGGACTAATAAAATTATAGAGGCACAATGCAGATGTGCAGGATGGACACATTCAAAAAGCTCAAAGATGTGTGCTCATACTGCAGCTATACTTATGTGTTATATTGAAGGCGTAAAGGAAATTCAGCGTAAAGAACAGGAACTGTATAATAATATGGGAATAAACTGCATTAAGGAATTACAGAATGCAGATATGCCTAAAGAAAAAGTAGAGCTGGATATAAACATAGATAAATATAGTAATACAGATGTATTTGTTGTAACTTTTAAAATAGGCATCAAGCGAAAGTATGTATTAAGGAATCTAGAGGAACTAATAGAAGCAAAAAACAACAATAAGCAATTGTTTTTTGGAAAAGGATTTACATATTCACCACTAAAGCAGGAATTTAGTCCTTGTGATGAAGAAATTTTAGATTACATTCAGGAAGCAGCAATTTTAAACGAAAAATTAAAGTATGGATTTTATCAATTAATAAAAGGGAAAGAATTAAGAATTCCTGAAGTAGGGTTAAAAAGATTTTTAAAATATGCAGTGGGAAAAACTATAATATTTAATGATGAAAAATTTGAAATTGTGAATGAAGATGTTCCTATACAGTTTAAGCTGGATAAAAATAATGAACAATATACCTTAAAAATTATAGAAGACAGATTATTTTCTCTTACTCCACAAAATGATGTATATATTTTTCAAGATAAAATATATCTTCCCTCTCAAAGGCAGATGAAAAATCTTTCTACATATTTAAAATATATAAGTAAGTATGGTCAAATTCAATTTAAACCTGAAAATGAGCTTGAAATGTTTAATACAGTTATAGGAAAGCTGGCGACAGCAGGCACAAAAGTTAACATAGACAAAAAGATAGATAATTTCATAAAGCAGGATCTTAAGGCAGAGTTCTTCCTTGATTATGTTAAAAAGAAAATGATTCTTGATGTAAAGCTAAAATATGGAGAACAGACTTTAAAATTCTACAGTCAAGCAGACACAAGTGAGAAAATTGTCATAAGGGATAATGAAAAAGAACAGCAGATTCTTGATACAATAAATACATTGAACTTTGAATATAATAAGGATAACTTTGAATTTCAAGGTACTGAGGAAGAATTTTATTATTTTTTAATAGAAAATTATAAGAAGCTGGAGAAACTTGGTGAAGTATATTATTCTGATAAATTAAAGCAGAACAAAGTATATATGACTCCTAAAATTACAGCAGGCATAAATAATTCAGAAAATGACTATTTGGAATTTAACTTTAACATAGAAGATATAAATCCATCTGAATACAAAAATATTTTAGAGGCATTTAGAGAAAAAAGAAAATATTATAGACTTAAGGATAACAGCTTTTTAAATCTTGAAGATGAAGTCCTTAATGATTTCCTTGGACTAATTGACAGTGTTGATGGTAATAACAAAACAGGCTTCCTTAATATTACAAGAAATAAAGCTGTTGTTATAAGTGATTATTTAAATGAGAAAAATTTAAGCTTTATAAAAGGAAAAGAAATCATTGATGATATTTCAGAAAAACTATTAAATCTTAAAAATATGAAATTTAAAGTTCCAAAGGATTTAAAGGCAGAATTAAGAAAATACCAGATTACAGGATATAAATGGTTCAAAAATTTAAGTTATCTTGGCTTTGGAGGAATACTTGCAGATGAAATGGGTCTTGGTAAAACAATTCAGACAATAGCCTTTCTGCTATCAGAAAAAAATAAAAAGACTCTTATTGTTGCACCTACATCTTTAGTTTATAACTGGAAAAATGAATTTTTGAAATTTGCTCCATCTATGAAAATCTGTGTGCTTCATGGAAATAAGGATGAAAGAATGGCTTTGTTAAATGAAGCAGATAATTATGATGTGGTTTTAACAACATATAGAACATTAAAAAATGATGAAGAAAAATACAATGAAATGAGCTTTGATTACTGTATATTAGATGAAGGGCAGAACATAAAAAATCCTCTTGCACAAAATACTCAAAGTGTAAAAAGTATTAAAGCCAAAAATAGATTTGTTCTTACTGGAACTCCTATTGAAAATAATCTTATTGAATTATGGAGTATATTTGATTTTATAATGCCAGGTTATCTGGATACTGTTAATAATTTTAAAAGAAAATTCATAAATAGAAATGATTCAGCAATAGAACTTCAAAAATACATAAAACCATTTATGCTTAGAAGATTAAAGAAGGATGTTTTAAATGAGCTTCCAGAGAAAATAGAGAAAAATTACTATGTGGAGTTATCATCCCAGCAGAAAAAGATATATGCTGCCTATGTTAAAGATATAAAGGAAAAGATGGAAGATCCAGAATTTAAAGATGATAAAATAACCATATTTTCATATTTAACAAAGCTTAGACAGCTGTGTCTTGACCCTTCAGTAATTTTAGAAAATTATAAGGAAAAAAATTCAAAATGTGAAGAACTTATGTCCATACTTAAGGATAATATAGAGGAAAATCATAAAATACTTGTATTTTCACAGTTTACATCGGTTTTAACAAATATTTCTAAGCGTATGACAGAGGAAAAAATAGAGCACTTTTATCTTGATGGTTCAACCAGTGCATCAAAAAGGCTTCAGCTTGTGGAAGAATTTAATAAGTCTAGTAAAACAAAGGTCTTTTTAATTTCATTAAAAGCAGGAGGAACAGGACTCAACTTAACAAGTGCAGATATTGTAATTCACTTTGACCCATGGTGGAATCCAGCAGTAGAAGAGCAGGCAACTGACAGAGCACACAGAATAGGCCAGAAAAATGTTGTTCAGGTAATTAAACTTATTTCAGAAGGAACAATAGAAGAAAAAATAATTAATATGCAGGAAGAAAAGAAAAAACTTATTAATGATGTACTTGATAATAATTATACTTCTGAAAATATTTTAAAAACTTTATCAAATGAAGAACTTAAAGAATTGTTTGTTTTGTAATAATTATATATTAGTTTATAAGTTAAGAAAAATTTTAAAATATTTATGAATTGATGCAAAATTGGGAACTTGCAAGAAACCATCAGGCCTTATATAGAATAGCACCATTAAGTTAAGGAAGGTGATTTTTATGGAGTATATGCCAGAAGTTGTTCAGGTCTATCCAACAGATGACTATGAAGTATATGTTTATTTTGATGATGGGTCAATAAAATTATATGATGCCCGTGAACTGGTTACTAAAGGGATATTTACCAAAATTAAAGATATTAATATATTTAAAGAAAAATGTACTGTTTTGAATGGAACATTGGCATGGGATATAGATGGTAATTATAATGAAAGTACCTGCCTGGATATTGATCCATTTGAGATATATGAAAGCTGTCCCGAAGTAGATGATATATTTAAATAAGAAAGGAGATAGTTACTGTAAAACAATTGGTGAAATAATAAACTGAAAACCAAAGTTTATTATTTTGGAAGATTTTTATATATAAGGTATAATAAAGAATAAGTGCTTATGAGAAAATGTGACAGAGCGAGGTTTTTATAGATTTTTATAAGTTTTCAGTAACGGAAAGTCCAATGAAGAAGCTAATAGAACAGATAATAAAGTTTGGAATAGTAGGAATTTTGGCAACAATAATAGATTATGCAGGTTTATTAATATTTGTTGAAGTATTTCATATTCACTATCTGGTGTCTTCTGCATTATCATTTATAGTTTCTCTTATTTTTAACTACCTGGTAAGTATGAAGTATGTATTTAAAAGTAAGGATAATTTAAGCAGACATAAAGAATTTTTAATATTTGTAACTTTAAGTATTGTAGGTCTGCTTCTTAATCAATTAATAATGTGGATTACTGTTGATAAGTTACGTATATATTATATGATGTCAAAGGTTATAGCAACAGCAATAGTAATGATTTGGAATTTTGTAACCAGAAAAATCTTTTTGGAGCAAAAATCCTAAAGAAATTATGAATTTAATAATAAGTTTCACATAAAAAGTCACTAACATTGAAAAAGAAAATTTCAGTGTTAGTGACTTTTTATTAAAACATTTTTAGTTTGTGGTTAATGTTTAAACTTCGTACTTGGTTATTTTTCTTTCAGTAAGTTTAGCACTGGCTTTACCAACATAATCTCCAGAATCACACTGGAAAATGTTTTTTTCAATTATGGTATCCATAAGGGAAACAGCTTCCTCCTGAGTTAAAGATTCTTTAACTCCACTTATACTTAAAGTGGATTTCTTTCCACCTGAGGTTAAAAAAGTCATAGATAATACATACTCCATGTAAATAACACTTCCTTTCAAAGTTAATTACTTTTAAAGATTTAAGGATTTTTTAAGTCATGGCAGGAGAACAGCTACCATGACCTGACAATTAAAGGGTAGGCAGGGTAAAGATTAAGCATTTAAAATGCTTGAAGTAACGTTAATTAAAACGTCAGCAGTTTCTTTAGCCAATATATTTTTTATTGCCTGAGAAACTTCATGAATGTTTTCAGCTGTGGCGTCATTTTTTACATTACCAAAAGTCTTTTTGGCATATTTAGTATCGCCAGCAGCATCAACTCCATTTGCCACTTCAATAGAAAATGAAGTGTTTGCAACTAATGTGCTTACTGCCATAATTTTCACCTCCTTTCCTGTTGTTCAATTAATAAATATGGTCTTAATTGAAATATTGAGAAAATTTTTTAAAAAAATTACATTTCTTTTTCCAGCTCATTAGTTAAATCCATAGAAGTTCCTGTTTTTGCGGATATAAGCACCGAAAGCTTAACAATGGAATTTGAAAGAGAATGAAGTTCTTTTTCCAGTCTTATTAGAAGATATGAGCTTACTGCCACAGGAAAACCCATATTACCAATAAGGGAAACTATATCATTAATCTCCATAAACAGCACCGCCTTTCATTTTATTTTTAAGTTCATAGGTACAGGTAGATAATTTCATGTGCCTACAGACTTTTCATAGAATGAATATGCTTTGAGGCAAGGATTTGTTTTAGTTTATTTAATAATTTTTTATGCATATATCTTGCTTCATAATAATTTATATTTTTTTCTTTTGAATAATAAGTGAGAGGTTTTTTCTTTATATATAAGAAATCTATTAATTCTTTTTCTTCATCATTAAGGTTATTTATTATGTTAACAAGAGTTTTATGAACCAGCTTAAAATGAAGGGATTCATCTAAAGGCATTTCTTCGCTTTCTAAGGTATATTCAAGATTATCAGACATAATTAAAGCAGCCTTTCCATCAGAATCATAATGATTCAGTCTTTTTCTTATTAAATAATTAATATTATTTCTTACTGCCATAACTCCATATTTTACAAAGGAATTGCTTCCAGTTTTATATTTATCTATTGAATAAATAAGGGATTTGAAACATTCGTTTTGTATATCTTCAAAATCGTAGCCATCAATAAAGGTTCTTTTTGAAAGATTTATTATAAAGGGTCTAAATTCCTTGATTATTTCCTCCTTTGCACTTGAATCTCCATTTTTACAGCGAAATACCATATCCTCAATTGCCTTAAAATTCATATTTTTGGACCTCCTCTAATTTAGAAAAAAACATATAAAAAGACTTGTGGAATTATTTGTATTTATATATTAACAAAATTTACCAATAATTTAAATGACTTCTTTTGTTTATATCTGGAGCATTATGACAGAAAATTAGCATTATAGTAATAAACACATTTAAAAGTGTAAATTTAATTAATAAAAAAATATATTGAAAAGAAATTAAGGAAAATTCAATGTATATGGTACAAAAAGGGATTTGAAAAAGGAAAAACAATTTGGAAAATATTAACATATAGTTATTTTTATAGAGAAGGCAGGGGTTAACAATGAGAAAGGTAAAAACTTTAAAGAATTTAATTGAAAAGGCAGAGAAAGTAAAAAGAAAGGAAGTTCATGAAATGCCTATTGAACTTAAAGACATAGTTAAAGAAATGCAGCAGTTTCACTGGTATATAAGAATATCTATTTTGAGAAGATTTCATGGTATATATATTTTAATAAAGAAAATTCATTATAGTTATCATAGTTTTACACAAAA
>CAZPRO010000095.1:0-8815 GCA_964588775.1 uncultured Clostridium sp. | reverse complement strand
AAAGCGGAGAAGTTAGAAGAATAGGAATTGAAAGAATTCATATAGAAGATGATGCAGGTAAATTATTACATACTAAAAGAGGAGCCTTAATTGACTTTAACAGAGCAGGAGTACCTCTTATAGAAGTTGTTACAAAACCAGATTTAAGAACAACAGAAGAGGTTGTATTATATCTTACTAAATTAAAGAGTATACTTTCTGCTACAGGCATTTCTGACTGCAAGATGGAAGAAGGTTCTTTAAGATGTGATGCTAATATTTCGGTGAGAGAAGTTGGAGAAGAAAAATTAGGTGTAAGAACAGAAATTAAGAATATTAATTCATTCAAATCTGTTGAAAAGGCACTAAAGTATGAATTTGAAAGACAGGTTCAAGCTGTTAAGAATAACGAAGAAATGTTTGTTGAAACAAGAAGGTGGGATGAAGCAAACAACCTAACAATTGTTATGAGAAGTAAGGAAGAAGCTAATGATTATAGATATTTCCCTGAAGGAGACCTTGTTACATTAAATATTTCAGATGAAAAAGTAGAAGAAATAAGAAAGACTATTCCCGAGCTTCCACACCAAAAACAGGAAAGATTCATGAAGGAATATGGACTTCCAAAGTATGATGCTCATGTACTTACATTAACAACAGATATGGCAGATTTCTTTGATGAAGCTGCTAAAATATCAGGAGATCCTAAGGCGGCATCTAACTGGATAATGGGAGATATTTCAAGACTCATGAAAATTGATGGAACATGGATTAAGGAACTTAAATTTACACCTAAAAATGTAGCTGAATTAATAGAAGTTATTAAGGATGGTACAATTTCTTCTGCAATAGGAAAACAGGTTCTCGAAGTTATGTTTGAAAGTGGAAAGTCACCTAAAACTATAATAGATGAAAAGGGATTAAAACAAAATAATGATGAAGATTTTATTCTTGATTTAGTAAATAAGGTTTTAGATGAAAATCCAAATGTGGTGGAACAGTTTAGAGCTGGTAAAGAAAGGATCCTTGGTTTTGCAGTAGGTCAGGTTATGAAGGCTGCAAAAGGTCAGGCGAACCCTGGTATAGTTAACAAATTGGTTAATGAGGAAGTTAAAAAAAGAATTTAGTATAGAGTATAAAAGAAGGGGGAACATTATGAAAAAGGCAGTATTTTTAGATATTGATGGAACTTTGCTTGATTCATCTAAAGGGATAACTGATATAACACCAAAAGTAAAGAGCAGTATAAAAAAGCTTCAGGAAGGAGGAAATTATGTTTTTGTAGCAACGGGAAGACCCTATGCATTCATAAGCCAAGCGTTAATGGATTTTGGTTTTGATGGATTTATATTAGTAAATGGTGCCAATGTAATTTTGAAGGATGAGACAATTTATAAAGCACCTATAGATAAAGAGTTTGTAAAAAAAGCAGTAAAAAACTTTGAAGAGCATAATGTACAATATATTCTTGAAGGAGAAAAGTATTCCTACATAAAAGATGAATTTAAAGAATTTCATGCTTTTTATGATAAAATACAAATTGAAAAAACTTATTTTTGCAATAAATTCAATTTAGACCAAATTGATGTTTATAAAATGGAAATGCTTTATACCTCAGATGAAGGGAAGAATTTTTGTCTGGATTTTATAGAAAAAAATATAGAATATGATTATTGCCATAGCATTGCAGAAGACCTTTTAGAAATGTATGCAAGAAAGACCTCAAAGGCAACTGGGATTAAAAAGGCATTAGAATATTTGAAAATTCCAATTGAAAATAGTTATGCTTTTGGAGATGGAAAAAATGATATAGAAATGCTTCAGACAGTTGGATGTGGTATTGTTATGGGTAATGCTGATGATGAAGTAAAAAAATATGCTGATAAAGTAACTGCTTCGGTTTATGATAATGGGGTTGCTGTTGGAATTGAAAAATATATTGGATTTAATTAAATTGATATAATTAAAAATAAAAAAGGGTTGTGCCATTAAAAATTATAACTATTGCAGCTAGCATTCTTATTAAAAAGTACTAGCTGCAACAAGTTGAATTTTTGTGCAACAATCCCTTTTTTATTTACTAAATTTTTCATGTTTGTTAAAGGAAGTGATATTATCAATATCTTTATCACTTTTTTCTTTTAAATCAAAATCTTCTTCTCCCATAAGATAAGAATAATTATTGTTAGAATCAGAATCTAAGCTGTCAGATATTTTTGAAAGCTTTTGATATATTTTTTCAAGTATATAGTTATTATATCGTTGTTGACGAAATGCTTTTAAAGCAACTATAAAAAGCCATATACCTATAAACATAAATATACACATGAATAAAATGCCAACTATTGCACATGCACCTAATAAGTATGTCATTAAAAAACCTCCCAAATAAGATATTAAGATTATAGCATATTATATTAAAAAATATAACTGTTTAAATATAGAGGAAAGTGGAAATAATAAGAGTTAATAGCTATTTGAGAAAATTGAGAGTATGGTGAACAATATTGAAAAAATATTTTATGTTTTTATTGCCATTTATAATGGTAATCATATTAGCTTTAACATTTATTGAAAAGGAAAATTCTTCACAGTATGCAGATGATAATAAATATACAATTTCATATGGAGTAAACAGCATTCCCCAAAATCTCAAAATTTTAAATAATTTATCTGCAAGGGAAAGTGATATTGTGTGTGCATTAAGCAAAGGTCTTGTAAGTAAAGATGAAAATAACAAAATAATTCCTGTTTTATGTAGTGAAATTAATATAAGTGAAGATAAGATACAATATGAATTTAAGATTCGGCAAGATGTTTATTGGAGTGATAAAACCCAAATAACAAGTGAGGATGTAGTTACTTTTTTTAAAGAATTATTAAAAGAAGAAGATGAAAGCGATATTGCTGCTTTATTAAATGTGTATGGTGCAGAAGATTTTATAAAGGGAAATGTAACATTTATGCAAGGGGTTGCTATAAAATGTGAAGATGATATGGTTATTATTCGATTAAATGCACCAGATGACAAGTTTTTAGATGAATTAACTAAACCACAGTATAGACTGCGAAGAAATCTTGTTATGTGGGAAAATATGTATAAAAATTACAACTCTCTTGTGTACAGTGGAGATTATATCATAGAACAGATAGATTCAGAAAAATTAGTAATAAAAGCTATAGATAATAAAAAAGATAAGAGTAGTAAGATAGAATTTTTAAAGGATGAAAATAATGAATTGTCTATGGCTGCCTTTGAAATTAGAGAAAGAGATATGGTTTTAAATCCACCTGAAAGTGAAGTGGTAAAGTTTTCAAAAGAAAATAAAATTGCCACAATACCAGTAAAGCAGGCATCATATATTTATATTAATAATAAGGACAATGAAGTATCTCTTGAATCAAGACGTAATATATATAATAAAATATATACAGCATTAAAGGAACAGTGTACAGATGATACAAGGCAATATGAATTATCTGAATGTTGCTATTTTAGGGAAGAAAAATCAAATTTAACAGCTATACAGGCAAGGAAAGTAAATATGAATAATATCTCATCAAATTGGAAAGAACCTGAAATATTGACCATTATTTCAACAGATACAGAAGAAAATCGAAGTTTATGTAAAAAGCTTAGTAAATGGTTTTCCGAAAAGACAAAAATAACTTTAAAATGCAGCTATGCAAAAGAAAATGAATTTAATGATGAGACACTTAAAAATAGATATGACATGGTTCTCCTTAATGCAGAAAGTGATGATTATAATAAACAAAAATTGTATTTAAGTTTTAAAGAATATTTAAGTGAGTCTCAATTAAAATTATTAGATAGTTTAAAGGATGATTGGTGGCTTCTTGAAGAAAATTTATTTAATAATTATGACATACTTCCTTTGGTATTTTATAATGAGAATGTTATTTATGGAGAAGATATTTCAACTTTAAATATAGATTCAAATGGAAATATTGATTTTAGCAGTATAACCTAGAAATAAATTATGCAAGAGTTAAAAATTCTGTAGAGACTTATTTGAATAATGCAGTTAGGGCTGGTTTATTAAAGATTATAAATGTAGTATTAAAAATAAAATACCTAATATAACAATTATTGATCTTTATATGGCAGCCCATTGATATTAAGATTTTTTTTCATTTGAACAGGAAGTGTTTTTGGCTTTTTTTACTCTGCCTTTTTTGGGAGAAGAATTATGAGAAGAAGTGTCTGATAAACCTGTTAAGGTGATTGCAGATTGAATATCAGGCTGTACGACTTTTTCATTATTAAATTCTTCTGTAGTATGGTCAGAATTATTTGTAGTAGAAGGGTCATGTTTATCTGTATTTAAACTATTATCAGTAGATTTATTAGAATCAGACAGATTGTCAGTACTTGTTTTTAAGGTATATGATTTTGAATCATTTAAAGATATATCTAATTCCATAGTAAGTTCAACATCTTTTCTGAATGAATCTATAATTAGAAAGAAATTAAACATATTTTTATTGCTGTCAAAAGTATTTCTGCTTTTTGTAAAAGCATCTTTCTTTTTTGAATATTCCAAATTTTTTACAAAAACAGAAGCTAATCCACTACTTTTTGGAGTTGGAAGTACTGGCATGCGGAAGTATGTTTCATCAAGCATGTCCTCTGAACGTAGGCTTAATTTTTTATAGCGTTCTACTTCATCTAAAGTAGGTGCTTCAGGCCAGCTGGTCAACAAGCCGCCATTAATATAAAAACGTCTAAATATTGATGAAATAGCGGTCTTTAACTCTTTTTCCTTATTGAAAGTATTACTATGTTTTATCATGTTCATAAGATAAAAATTTATATCAAGGCACGAGTATTTAATTTCCTTCTTATCACATGGTTTAAAAAAGATATTTTTATCACTATCATACAAACTTAACAGTTTATCTGTAATTTCTTTTGAGGTATCTTTAAAGGAAATTATATTTGTGTATTTATAAGCATCCATAAGAGTTAATGAGAATAATGCACAATTGGCTAAAGAATGGTTAAAATAGTCCTTATCATTGAATTTGCTTATAAGATAATCACCTAAATCTAAAATAAGTTCATGAGCTGTTGGAGATTTTGAATTCTTATAGAAATTATTTAAAGCAAAAAGTATTTGAACATTTTCATCAAAAGACAATTCATACAATGATTCTTTATAATCTTTAAATAAACCTAAAATTTCATATGAAAAATTTTTATAATCATTAGAAATTTCATCATCTGGATTATATAGATAATATAAATAATAAGCATCCATCATAAAGGCTTGGTCAGTAAATTTGAATTTGTTGTCTTTATCCACAAGATTGTAGCCTTTACTATTTCCTTCAGAAAGATTTTTTTTAGGAACAAATAATCCCTCTGCATTTCTTAAGTTTTCTGAATAAAAGCGTAATTGTTCTTTGGCTAAATATTTATATGAATTTTCTAATGAAGTTATGTTTCTACTGCCTTTATTAAAATATGAATAATATTGGCTGAGTTCTAAAAGGCACAGTGTCATTAAAGCATTTGTAGAAGGAAAAATTTCCTTTTTAAAAGTAGACTCATCAAAGCCATGGCTGGTTTTGTTATGAACAAATGTTGGTGAAGCTTTTCTGTACAAGCATAATAGTGGAGAAAAATTATTTAATATGCTAATATCATTTATGGAAGACTTTTTTGAATTAGGAACAGGAGCAAGTAAACCGCATTTTGAATTTAATACTATGGTTTTTACTGATTCCTTTGATAAATAAAAAAGCTGACCACTTATTTCATCTTTAGAAAGACTATTCATTCTGAAAAATGGTCCAATATATCTCAATGTATACACCTCTCATAAAATTCTAACCTTATTCATTAATATGATGATAAACAGTGAAAGGTGAATAAAAATCTAAAAAAGGAGGAGAATTTTATGCTTGAAGAAGGAAAACTTGATTTTGATGATTTGAAAAAAATAATTTTTAATAACAAAAGTGTAAAAAGAGAGGAAGTCATTATAAGAAATGATATTGGAGAAGATTGTGCAGTCATTGATTTTGGAGATAATGAAGCTGTATTTTCAACAGACCCTATAACAGGAGCTGAAAAGAATTCTGGACGTCTGGCTGTAAATATTAACTGCAATGATGCAGCATCATGTGGAGCAGAACCTGTAGGGATTCTTGTTACAATACTTGCACCAGTAAATTCAACTTTACAGCAGATAAATGAAATAATGCAGGAAATAGATGAAGAAGCAGCAAAAATTAATGTGGAAATTATAGGTGGTCATACAGAGGTAACAAGTGCTGTTAATAAAATGGTTATATCAGTTACTGTTATTGGAAAGAATCCAAGGGGAAAATCTGTAAGCAGTAAAGGGGCACAAGTTGGAGATGATATAATTGTTACAAAATCTATTGGAATAGAAGGAACCTGTATATTAATAAATGATTATGAAGAAAGGTTGAAAAAGGTTCTTAATCAAAGGGAAATTATAGAAGGTAAAGAGCTTATTAATAGTATAAGTGTTTTAAAAGAAGGCAGAATATGTGGAAAAATAGGAGTTCATGCAATGCATGATATTACAGAAGGAGGTCTTCTTGGAGGAATTTTTGAACTGGCATCAGCAAGTGGAACTGGATTTGAAATATATGAGGACAAGGTGCCTGTACTTGAAATAACAAAAAAAGTATGTAAGGAATTCAAAATAGATGTTCTAAGATTAATATCATCTGGCAGTATGCTTATAGTAAGTCAGAATGGCAGTTATGTGGTGGAAAAACTAAGAAGAGCAGGGGTTAGTGCCTGTATTGTAGGAAAGATAACTCAGGAAGGTGAATATATAGTAAAACAGAAAGAAAAAATAAGAGTTAAACCTCCCAAGAGAGATGAATTATTCAATATAAAGTGAGGAAGGGTAAATAATTATGAAAAAATTAATATTAGCAAGTAATAATCAACATAAAATAAAAGAAATAGAAGAAATCCTGCAAGGACTAGATGTTGTAGTAAGAAGCCTTAAGGATGAAAATATAGATATTGATGTTGTTGAAGATGGGAATACATTTGAAGAAAATGCCAAGAAAAAGGCTGAAGAGATTTATAAGTACTTATTGAAAAAAGGGGAAAAAGATTTTTTTGTATTAGCAGATGATTCTGGACTTACTGTTGATTATTTAAATGGAGAACCAGGAATATATTCAGCCAGATATGCAGGAGATCATGGAAATGACAGCAGGAATAATGAAAAGCTTCTTGAAAATCTGAAAGGAGTACCTAAAGAAAAAAGAAGTGCACAATTTGTATGTCATCTTGCACTATTTACTTATAAGGGTGCATATTATTCAGTAGAAGGAAAGGTTGAAGGGTACATAATTGAAGAATTACATGGAAAGGGCGGATTTGGATATGATCCATTATTTTTCTATGAACCATTTAATAAAACATTTGGAGAAGTATCTCAAGAAGAAAAAAATAAGGTAAGTCATAGAGCACATGCACTAAATCAATTAAAAAACATAATGAAAGAAATTCTATAATCAAGGGAAATAAAAAATACTTTTTGGGATGTATGGTAAATAACAGAAAATATTTTTAAAAATTATGTGACATTTACTGTAAAATGTAATTGAATATAGAAAAATACAGGTTTGAAGGGAGAAAATGTGGTGCTCATAGCAGTTGTTAGTGATACTCATAGAAGTAATAAGTATATAGAAATTATAAAGAATATGATTAGTGAAGCTGATGTTCTGCTTCATCTTGGAGATAATGTTGATGATGGTGAAGAACTAGGGAAGAATTTTAATGGTGATACATATATTGTTGCAGGTAATTGTGATTTTACTAGGAAATATCCAAAGGAAAGGGTTCTTGAATTTAATAATAAAAAAATATTCATGACCCATGGAGATTTATATGGGGTAAAAATGGGACTTAATAATATATACTATAAGGGTATGGAGCTACAGGCAGATGTGGTTGTTTTTGGTCATTCTCATATGAGTGGAATTGAACTGAGTAATGGAATGACATTAATGAATCCAGGAAGTCCTTCTTTACCTAGATTAGGTAAAGGTTCAATTGGATTTATTGAAATTGATGATAAAGGGAATATAGAAACCTATTTAATGGAAGTAAAATGAAGGAACTGTCCCATTAAAAATTATAACTGCTGTATCTAGTATTGTTATAAAATCAAAGTATTAGAGGCAGTATAGTTTAATCTTTGTGGGACAGCTCCCATTACATAAGAGAGGAATTTTTCATAAGAAATTATGTAAATACAATTTTTAGATTTGTGCATATGACAAGTATATAGGGGATTGTCATAAGATAGTAATGTATATTTTAAGTCTATTTTATTAACGTGTTTTCATGGAATTTTTTATAACAAAAAATGATTATTATGATTTTTATAAAAAAAATATAAAAAAGGTATTGACGAATCTATTGTGATATTGTAGAATAATCATTGTCGCTAAGAGATATTGTTTCGGGGTGTGGCGCAGATGGGAGCGCGCGTGGTTTGGGACCATGAGGTCGCAGGTTCAATCCCTGTCACCCCGACCACTTTAGTAATATATATGCAGGTATCGTATATCGGTAATACTCCAGCCTTCCAAGCTGGAAAGGTGGGTTCGATTCCCACTACCTGCTCCATTAATTATTTCAGTTATAGTTGAAATAATTTTAGTAATGTTAATTACTATATTGAGAAATAAATCTTTTGTAATTAATATTTGACAAAATGTTTGAGATAGCTTATAATAATAAGCGTCTAAAAAATGCGTTTTTAGCTCAGCTGGATAGAGCAACGCCCTTCTAAGGCGTGGGTCAGGG
>CAZPRO010000094.1:0-8869 GCA_964588775.1 uncultured Clostridium sp. | reverse complement strand
TCTTAAAAAATACTGCCATAAAAATTCCTAAAGCTGTGGTAAATAAAACTGTAGGCCCTATCCATAAAAAAGTATATTTGTATACAGCTGTTGAATCTATGGTTATATTAACATCCTGAGAACATTTTAAATATGATAAAGTTATATAGGCAGCAAGTGCAAAATAGCATAACATTATACTTAAACATAGCCCTAAATATTTTCCAAAAATATATTTAATAAATGATATTTTATGTTCATAATTATTCTTATAATCCTTTTTTCTTTTTTCTCTTATAAAAATAAAAAAGGATAAAAACATTGGTAAAAAGCCAGCAGTTATTCCCATATAATCAGCAAATAATCTGCCATATGCATTAGTAAACTTATCTTTTTTCATAACTTCTTCATATATTTTATCCCCAATTTCAGAAGATGTTTCTTCATTATATATGCCATATTTTTCTGGCTCTTTATATATTGTATATCCTTGCAGCTTTGAATCTAAATTTATAAGTATTTTTTTATATTCATCATAAGTAACCTTAATCTGCATATTATTATTTTTATCAAAAGAATATATTTTATCAATGGCATCCTTTAAATATCCTTTTTGTTCATTGTTAATATTTTTATAATAACTAAACATAAACATATTTTTTTTAATAAAGCCCTTTTCATAATCATTATTAAGAAATATATACATTTGTTCTATTTTTTTGTTATCATCTTCAATATCCATAACTTTGTAAAAAGTATCTTTTTGAGTATCTTTTAATAAATCTGAAGCTTTTGGAATTCCCATTTGTGAAATAAACATTAATAATAGTACTATAAAAAACAAATAAATAGTCAGATTTTTAAACTGATACTTTATTTCATTCCATATAACATCAAAAAACATTTTATATCTCCTTTAAATAATTTTCATAATAGCAGCTTAAAGCTATGATACAGCTTCCAACTATTAATATAAATATTGAATCGATTTTTACTTTAATAATTACAGGAATCATAAATATACAGAAAATCAAGAATAAACTTAAAACAAGCCTGATTTCTTTCTTAAAATTAGATTTTTTGTATTCTGCTATTTTTTCTTCTTTAATTCTTTCATTTTGCAGACGCACTATTTTTGTTCTCACATTTTTAATAAACTGTTCATCTTCTTTATTCAACTGTATATCCCTCCTGTTCAATCAAGCTTTTTAGTTTTTTTCTTGCTCTGAAAATAAGTATCTTTATGCTGGCTAAATTTTTATTCATAATCACTGCTGCTTCTTTATAACTAAATTCTTCATAGTCTATTAAATAAATAACTGTTCTATATTCTTCCTTAAGTAAATTCAGCTTTTTTAAAATAAAACTCTTTTTTTCCTTTTCTAATACTTTTTGTTCTGGATCTTCTCTGCTTTTTATTTCATTTAAATCATCATTAAGGCTTTCATTTGAAATTTTCCTAATATAATCAATACTCTTGTTTCTAATAATTGTAAAAAGATATGTTTTAAAAGCATGCTTTTCATTATATTTATCTTTATATACATAAATATAAGCAAAAGCCTCCTGCACTATATCTTCAGCAATATACTTGTCCATAGTATATCTTGAGGAAAAATATACTGCTGAATTTCTATATTTAATTACTAATTTTTCAAAGGACTCTTCATTTCCATCTTGAAATTCCTTCATTAAAATTTTATCTTCTTTCATGAGTATGCTCCCATTTAATATGTCAGCTTTTCTTTTCTCTTATGCTTAACATTATCATAATACAGCCTAAAATACTTAAAAATATTCTGCTATATATAAAACTGCCTGTCATTGTAAAAGGCACTTCACTAAGATTACTTTCTATTACAAACAGAAATCCATATTCTGACAAATAATCATTACCAAAAATATCAATCCATACAGGCATTCCTGTAAAATTTATCATTCCTGCTGCAAACACAAAAGGGATTAAACCATATAATAATTTATTGCTCTTTCTTCCAATTAAAACAGAAAGTCCAAAAACAAACAAACTACCTGGAATAATAAATAAAACTGCAGGTTCAGCAAAATTTAAAAATTCAGTATATTGAAATATATAAGAATAATAAACAAAACTCATAATAATAGGAATTAATACTGTAATAATAAAGATTATTAATACAGCTGCTTCCTTTATAAAATAATACTTTTTGCTTGTGATTGGTAATGAAAAAATAAGTTCCTCTGCCCGCTTTTCTTTTTCACTAAATATTTTTGTACATAATAATATTAGTATAATTGTAAGAATAGGACAAATCATAGTCAAAAAACTGCTGTAACTCCATTTAGAAAATGGAGCTGTCCCATAAAACCCATCTATTACCAGTCTCATTAATATATCAGATGTTGTTACCACAAGCATAAGTATCATATAAAAATACTTTTTGCTTTTTATAAGTCGCTGAACTTCATACTTAATTAATATTAAATTATCCATTTGGAAATTCCTCCTTTGAAATATCTGCCTGCTTAATAAATTCATCATAAGTTAAACTTCCATATTTATTATCTCTATAAATTTTTGACAGACTCTCTAAAAACTTCTTTTCTCCCTTACTTTCTTCAATATTCATTAACATAAGAGGCATTTTGTCATAACGCTTTATACTGCTCATTTCAGCCTTATAATTTTCTTTATAGAACTTATTTAACTTTTCTAAATTTTGTGCACTTTTTAAATAATAACTTTTATCTAAATTATCTGCCCTCTGCTTCCATGAAGACAATATAATATCTGTATATGGTTCAAAAATACTGTTTTTAAATTCATTTAGCACAAATTTATAACTTGAATATTCTGCAAAACCTTCACTTGAAAAACATTCATCATCATGAATATTCACTCCTGTTCCCCACCACTGGTGTGACATTTCATGTGCTATAATATTTAAATCATGTATAAGGGTATGACCTTCCATATAAACAGGTGTATTGCCCATATTTCGATTAACCATATATTCTGCAAAAGTAATTACATTTCCTGAAGAATGTCCTCCGCTTTTATAAATTGAAGTTTCCACAATTTTTAACGGATAATCATTAGTATAATATTCACCAAAAGTATGTGAATAGTATGAAAACATATGCTGAATATATTCTTTTATATCAGATCCAGTACCTAAAAAATCACTTTTTATATATTTTTCATGAGCAGGTGAATAATAAAATTCTATGTTTTTACCATCTACATTAAAAAATTCTTTTTTATATTTTCCTGCAAAAACTCCAATATTCATATCCTGTGCTTTAAATTCAAAGTTCCATATCTTATTATTTCCTTTATCTATAACTGAAGTTGTTTTTCCACATGGAATAAGACATAAATCTGCTGGCGCAGTATAACTTCCTTTAATATCTATGTTCTTTTTATTATTACTTAAAGGCGTTAAAAGCCAGTTAGAGTTTTCTAAAAGATAAATACTGTCTTTGCAGATATATCCTGCTACAGCTCCACCCTTATAATATTTTATTTTTCCATAATAATTTATTTTTATATTTATATTTTTATCCTTTGGTATTTTTATCTTTATGACCTCAGATTTATCTGTGGGTTCATAACAAGATTTTTTATTATTTACTATTATGCTTTTTATTTTTAATCCTTCATTTTTCAAGAATAAAAGAGATTCACTCTTATTATTTTCAAAATCATAAGAAACTTCTGCATCAAGACTTTCATTATCTGTGCAAAAAATCATATGAGGATTTACATTAGTTAAAACAATATTATTATCTATTAGTAAATCATTATGGGGTATAAATTTGCTGCAGTATGGCTCTTTTATATAAATGAGCATCATGGCTGTAATACTTAATAAAAATATGAAAACTGAAAGTTTTGACTTTAAATTATATTTTAGGGATTTTATTAAAGATAGTTCAAACTTTCTTTTACATAAAAAGCCTGCACATAATATACAAATTGAAATGAAAAACCATAAAATTCTATTATATATTATTAATTTAAAAACAGGTCTTATTCCTGCAAAATCAGAAAAAACGTCAACACTTGTCTGTGCCCAGTTAAGCATATAATTACTTGAAAGAAAACCCATAAAGAACAGAATAATCATAAATAATATGCTTATATCTATACTTTCGCTTGCTAAATATATTCCAGTGCTTATGAAAATTGCAAAAATCAAAGCAGGAACAGTAATTACTCCATAACATAATATATATGGCAAAATATTAAAAGAAACATTATAAAAAACAGTCTGTACTGCTATGGTTAATATCATACCCAATAATATGGAAATAACTCCATAAAACATAACAGACATTATGCATATAATATTTAATTTATCACCACTGCAGATAGAACCTATGATTCCTTCCATTCTTTTAGTTCTATCTCTGCTTAAAATCAATATATTAAAAAGAGAAAAAGCCAAAACCACACTTAATGCTCCATATTTAGATGAACCAAGTGCACAGGTTAGTGATGACATTGCTATATTGTGCATTACCATATCATTAGATAAATTAATAGAATTGATTCCAATAACCATAAATATTACAGGTATTAATACAACTGGATAAAGTATCTTTTCTCTTAAAAAACATTTTATTTCATACATAAGCCAGCTTAAGTTAAATTTCATGTTGGATTTCCTCCTTAAGCATACAGTATACATATGCATCTTCAAGAGATGGCACTTCTTTTATGCAGAAGTCTGGAAGATTTTCTGCTACTATTTTATAGTGTATACAGTTACTTTTTATTACTGTAGATGTCACTTTGAAATCTCCTTTTTCTTCTCTTTTAAAGAATTCCTCTTTCTTTTCAAAAGGAACTTCCAAAGCTCCAACATGACCTTCTGCTCTTTTTATTAATTCACCTGGAAGTCCATTAAATAAAATCTCCCCATCTTTTAAAACTATAAGCATATTACAGACAGATTCTATATCTTCTACTATGTGAGTTGATAGGAGAATTATTTTGTTATCCGAACCTTTTGAAAATAAATTTCTGTATTTTATTCTCTCTTCTGGATCAAGTCCTACTGTAGGCTCATCTACAATAACAAGCTGAGGATTGTTTAAAAATGCCACAGCAATTCCAACTCTCTGCTTCTGCCCCCCTGATAAATTCCTAATTTTTGATTTTCTTTTTTTCTGTAAATTTGTATTATCAATTGCTTTTTCTATGACAGTTTTTCTGCCTTTTTTTATTCCCTTTAATACAGCTATGTATTCTAAAAACTCCTCAACTGTAAGTTCATCATACAAACCAAATTCCTGTGGCAGATAACCAAGTCTTTCCTTAAGATACATTAAATTTTTAGTAAGCACCTTTCCATCTACTGTAACACTGCCGCTGCTTTGCTTTATCTGACCTACTAAAATTTTCATAAGAGTACTTTTACCTGCACCATTAGGTCCTAAAATTCCTACCATAGCTGGTGTTTTTATTGTAAGGTTTATATTATTTAAAGCTCTTATTCCTTTATATTCTTTTGTTACATTTACTAGTTTTAATTCCATATAATCACTCCTCACTAGTTATTCGTGGAAATGATTAAAAAGTTACACTAAAACAAAAAATACCCTATGAAATAAAACTTTCTTATAGGGCATCTTTTAATTTCCGTATTTTTTATTTTATTCTGGCACCATTCTTTTTCTTCCCATGAAGAACAAAACTTCTTATAAATTAAATTTATTTACTAACTTATCTAACTTTAGTGACTTATCTCTATTTTCTGATGAATTTATCATTATAGATTCCTTCTTTGTATTTATATTATTCATATTATCTGCAATGGTCACAGAAGATTCAGATACTACTGAAATTGCTTCTGTAAGTTCTTTAATACTCATTGTTATATTATGTATGGATTGAGAAATTTCATTTGATATTTTTGAAAAGTCCGTTGCCAGTCCTTTAACATTACTTCCTGACTCCTTATATGATAATGCAACCTGTATTAATTTATCATAATCATTTAATATGTCCCCTTCTACTACTGCTAAAAGTTCCAATGATGTATTTGATAAATCATTTACAGCACTTAAAGCATCATCAACATTGGATTGAATATAATTGACTGCAGAAGCAGATTGTTCCGCTAAACTTCTTACTTCTTCAGCAACCACTGCAAATCCCTTGCCATGTTCCCCTGCCCTTGCTGCTTCAATTGAAGCATTAAGGGAAAGGAGATTAGTCTGTTCTGATATATCTAGTATACTTTTAGACATTTGTGAAATATTTTTAACAACAGATATTTTTTCAAGAGCTTGACGTAATTTCATACTGCTTTTTTTATAAATTTTCTCAACATTTTCTTTTGATTCCATTGATTCTTTATAAACATTTTCTGCATTTTTTTCAATTTTATCTGCAATATGTAAACTTTCCTCAGCTTTATTTACACAAATTTTAGTGTTGTCATCTATAGTCTGTGAAACTTTATTGACTTCACATAAAGACGCAGTACATTCTTCCATACTTGCTGAAATTTCTTCTGTAGTTGCTGCAGCCTGTTCTAATTCTAGTGACATTTCTAATAACATTGAATTTGTTTTTTCACTGCTGATTTGTATTTCATTACTATCTGATTTTACTTCTTTCATTGTGGAATTCAATGTTTCTACTCCATTATTTAATGAGTTTATAACCTGACCAAATTCATCATTATTTCTAGTTTCACCTCTGTATGCTAAATTATATGATGCTAATTCTAATGCATACTGCTTTATATGATTTATTTCTGAAGATAAATACCTTCTAATTAATAGTGATATTACTATTCCTACTATTATTGCTAATATAGTTATTATAATCTGTTCAATGGCAGTTTCCCTAATACCACTTAAAACCTCCTCCGATGAAACAACTGTACAAATTGACCAAGGTGTATTTTTAACTTCTGTATAAGCTATAAGTAAATTTTCATTATCTGTTCTTATTTCATTAACTGCTGTTTCCTTGGTTTTTATCTTTTTAAATACATTTTCTAAAGTATTATTTATACTCTCATCTTTTCCACTATAAAAAGTTTCCTTGAAATCATTTTCATCAAAAACATAATCCATATTTTTATGTGCAACAAATTTTCCTGCATCATTTAATAAAAATGAATATCCATCCTCTCCCATCTTTACAGACTGAACTATTTCATTTATATCATCTAATTTTATTGTCCCACAAAGATATCCAAGCACCTTGTTATTAATATCTTTTATTGGTGTTACTATGGTTGTTATTGACTCTTTTTCCTCTTGCCTTAGAAATGGTTCAGTAATAAATGAACCTTTTTCCTGCATTGTTTTAAAGAATTCATCCTGTGACTGGTCTTTTATTTCAGATGTAGCTGCATAATATCCATATCCCTTAGTATCCATTATGAACATTCCATCATAATTCCACTTTTCTATTTCATTCAAAAGTACAGGCTGCTGAAGATTCCATTCCATTGATTGCACCTCTGGTAACTGTGCAATATACTTTAACTGCTCTTCTCTATAGTAAAACTCTCTTTCAATTGATTTTGCATTATCACTTGTTCTTTCCTGCAAATTACTATATGTGGTTTTTAAAATATTACTTTTTGTTTTGAAATATGATAAAAATGATAATGAACAACATATGACAATTATCAATAATATTATTTTATTCATAATTTTAGTGCCAACACTTGACTTTCTTTTTTCCTCCACAATACAAAGCCCCCTTCAATATAATAAATTTCTGCCATAAACATTTTTGTCGATTATTGTCTAAAGCTTGTACACTGATATTTTACTATATTAAATTTTCATTTTCAATCTTTACTTCCACATATTAAATATCCTATTAATTTTCAACACTTGTGATAAGATTTTATCAATTATTGTCCCTATATATTAATAAATTTGATAATTATTTTCGTTTTATTCAAAATTATTATATTTATAACTGAAATTTGTTATACTAGCTTCACTAGAAAATTTCTATTAAAAAGCTATTAAAGCAAGGAGGATAATATTATGAGTATAAAAGCAATTATGTGTGATGTTGATGGAACACTTCTTACTGAAAAAGGAGTTGTTTCACCAAAAACAATTAATGCAATAAAAAGGGCAAGAGAAAAAGGTATTTTATTTGGATTATCCACTGGAAGAGACGTACATAGTGTAAAAACTCTTCTAAAAGAATGGGGCATTGATGGACTAGTAGATGCTATTGTTGGAACAGGTGGTGCTGAAATCTGCGATTTTACAAAAAATGTTGAAAAGTCTAGTTTTCCATTAGATGGAGATTTAATTAAATCTATTATTTCTCATTTTGAAGATATGGATGTTAATTTTGCCATACCATATGAAGGAATTATGTACTCACCTAAAGATGATTCATATATTCGGCATTTATCCGAAGTGGACAAAGTTCCTTATAAGGTTGTTGATTTTAATGAATTTCTTAAACAGCCAAGACCAAAATTAATAATTATATGTGATGAAAGTAATATGAATAATGTTATAGAAAGAAGCAAAACTTTTAATAATCCAAAATTTAAATCTGCATCTTTAAAAACAGCTTCTATCTTATATGAATATATGGACCCAAGAGTTTCTAAAACTAATGGACTTGAGCAAATTATGAAACTTCATGGTTTTACATTAAAAGATTTATGTACATTTGGAGATGCTGATAATGATTATGATATGACTTTAAATTCAGGTATTGGTGTTGTAATGGCAAATGGAAGTGAAAAAACAAAAAGTGCCGCTGATTATATTACTGATGATAATAATCATGACGGCATAGGAAATTATATAGAAAAATATATATTGTAAACTTTGATATTTATATAAATGAGAATTTAACTAAGAACTAAGAGGTAAGAAGTAAGAGATTCGGAGAAAAATCTTT
>CAZPRO010000093.1:0-9030 GCA_964588775.1 uncultured Clostridium sp. | reverse complement strand
ACATGTAAGGAGTTAAATACCATACATTTTCACATGAATTAACTGTAATATTATTGTATCCATTTCTTTTTGCAAGCATACTGCTTCTCATGGCATGAAAATCTGTTGTTATTACTTTTACTTTTACATCTTTAATATCATTATTATAATAGTTTTCTATTTTTTCTTTTGAATACTTAAAATTTTCAAATGTACTTTTCGATTTATTTTCTTCTATAATACTATCTTTATTAATGCCATTATTTATAAGGTAATTTTTCATTACATAGCTTTCTGGATATTTTTCATCATTTCCCTGCCCACCTGACACAACAATAAGCATTCCATCTTCATAACTCTCTATAGCTTTATCTAATCTATATTTAAGACTCAAACTAGGGTTTTCTCCTTCAATCCCTGCTCCCAATACTATAATGCAGTCACTCTTATCCGAATTGTGTTTAGGATATAAGATAATCATTCCTTCAATTATAATAAAGCCAGCACATAACAAAGTAATTAGTAGATAAATAATATTTCGTATACTATTCTTAAATCTGCTCTTATTAATCCATTCCTTTAACTTATCTCTTATCATTCCATATAATATAAATATTATACCCAGTGTCAATGTTTCCATATTAAATGATATAATTTTGTTTCTCAAAAATGTTGTACACACTGAATATATTATTATACTCAATCCAATATATAGAAAGATATTTTTCTTCATTTAATTATTCTCCTGTCTTGCTTTCCAATTTATATTACTTCACCTCTGGTTTTGAAAATGTGCCTTTAAAATTATTTTCTTAATTTTTTAAGTCCTTTCCTGTTTTAAAACATAAATAGAATAGCTTCCATCCTGTACTAAAAACTCACCAAAGCCATCTTCATCAATAATTGTGCTTTCTTTTACATTGCCCGTTATATCATAAAACTTCTTTCCTGCAAAATGAGTTCCTATAAACATCTTTTTCTTTCCGCCATGCTCATCTGTAATAAGTGCAGCAAGTCCAGAATTATCATGATATATATCTCCTTCTCTTGTCCATCCAACAATGCTTTCATGGTCAAAATAGTCATGTTGTGCACCATAGGCATATTTTTTTCTAACACTTAAAATAATATCTAAAATTTCTCTTATTCCATTATATTCACTATTATTTATTCCATAGTAGTCTCCATAAAACACACATGGATAGCCTTCTTTTCTTGTAAGAATAAATGTGTAGGCAAGAGGTTTGAACCATTCTTCCACCCATGACTGAAGAGATTGTCCTATTTGAGTGTCATGATTATCTACAAATGTACATATTTTTTCTGGACATTGACTTACCATGCTTCTTTTTATTAAATTTCTCATATCAAAATATCCAAAAGATTTGCTTGCCTCATGAAAAGCAAAATGAAGAGGCACATCAAATACACTCATACAGTTGCTGCTTTTATCCATGAAATATTTAATTCTTCCAGAATCATACGCCCAATACTCGCCTACTGCAAACATATCTTTTCCTGCATATTCTCTCATTTCCTTAAGCCAGTATGAAAAAAAATCAAACTGAATATGTTTTACTGCATCAAGTCTAAATCCATCTATTTTTGTTTCATCTATGAGCCACTTTCCATATTTCACAAGTTCCTCTCTAACACTTTTAGAATTCATATCAATATCAGAAAACATAAGATAATCATAGTTTCCATTTTCAGGATCAACATCATTTGACCATTGTTTATCTGCAAACTTAAAAATTCCATTTCTCTTATTTAATTCATCATAGTCCACACCAGTAAAATCTTTAGCACTCCATTTATAATCTGAATACTTGTTATTTCTGGTTTCAAAATTGAATACTGTATGACATTTTATATTATGGGCTTCACTTATAATTAAATTTCTATTGTTTCTATCAACTTCCACAGCCTTTACTATTTCTGAACCATCTGCTCCTGCTTTATGATTAAATACAATATCAGCATATATTTCCACATTATTTTCATGAGCTGTTTTAATTGCATTGATATATTCATCTTTTGTTCCATATTTAGTACGAATAGTTCCCTTTGCATTAAATTCTCCTAAATCATAAAGGTCATATGCACCATATCCCACATCATTTATTCCATTAGCTCCTTTTCCTGCAGGAGGCAGCCATAATGCACTTATTCCCCTTTGAGAAAGACCTGGTACTTCATTAATAATTTTTTTATAAAGAGTTCCATCATTGTTTAAATTCCATTCAAAAAACTGCATAAATGTTTTATTATTACTAATCTTAAAATCATAACTAAAAGTTTTATGATCTTGTGTTAAATGCTGTTTATTCCTAAGCATTAGGTTATTATTTTCTTTTACAATTTTCTTTTTCAAAATTTCATTATTAACTAAGTTTTTGTTTTCATGAACCTTTTCTTTGGTAGCGGTTTCTTTAAATTCTTCTTGCTTTTCTAAAAAATAAAGTTCTTCTGTAATCTTTTCTTTTAAATCATTATTATAATTTTCATTAATTTTCTCCTTATCAGTTCTTTCTTTTTCTTGTAATTCTTTTTTTATACTACGCTTTAAATAATACGCAAATATAAATACAAAAACTATTATCAAAACAATATATTTATCATACATATATTATCACTGCCCTTTTATTCAAATTCAATACCTGCCAGTTTCATAAGATGTATTGCATTTCTTGTTGTACTTGGCCCTCTTCTTATTTTGTAATCAAATTTAATTTTGTTATCTTCATAATATTCTCTGAAATTATAATTGACTATTTCTTGCTTCTCCTCTTCCATATGGCACAATTGAAAATCATGAGTTGAAACAAAACCAATGCCTCCATATTTAATAAGCTGCTTGATTAACATTTCTGCTCCTGTGTATCTGTCTGCAGAATTGGTTCCTTTAAATATTTCATCTAACAGGAAAAACACATTGTTATTATTTTTACAATCATTTATTAATTGCTTGATTCGTAATATTTCTGCATAAAATGAAGAAATACTTTCCTCTAAATTATCCTTAGTCCGCATACATGTATAAATTTTCATTATTTTACACGAAAACTCTTCTGCACATACTGGAGCTCCAATATAAGCCAGTAATAGATTTATTCCTATGGTTCTTAAAAAAGTACTCTTTCCTGACATATTGGAACCTGTTATAAGTGCCACCTTTTCATTGTCCTTTAAACTGAAATTATTCTTTATACACCTATGTCCTATTAAAGGATGACCAATATTTTTCCCATCAACTGTTATATTTTCATCAATGTGTGGATATGCATAATCCTCATTATCAAATGGAATATTTGCAATACTGCTTAATGCATCTATTTCACTAATAACTTTAATCCATTCTTCTACATATTCCTTATTTTTTTCTTTCCATTTATATATGTTTTTCATCAAAAATACATCCAAAAATAAAATTATATTCAAAATCAAATAGTATGCATTTCCTTGGCTGTCACCTATCCAGTCTAGTATTTTAAATAAATCCTTTATTTCCTTTGATGCACTTTTATCTCTAATTTTTTGTGTCAGTTTTCTTAGATAGTCACATTTAAATTCTTCCTTATCTATTAATGTTAAAATTCTGCTAAAGGTTTCCATACTATATTTTATACGAGATAATATTTGCATTTCATATTCCATACCCCTGTTTAAAACTTTCATTGCAATAAAATTTACGGCAAGATTAAGTAATATGAAAGATTCTGGAAGTACTCCTATAATACACAGAAAGCCACATATTGCGGTTACAATTATAAATATAACAGCTATAATTATTCTTATATTATTATACTTTGAATTATCCCTAAGCCAAAATATAAACTCATTAACATCAATATCTTTATTACCTCTATATTTTCCCTCTACAAATAAGTTCTGTCTTAATTCCCCCTTTTCCCCCAACTCCTTTACTGCTTCCTGCCTTTCGTATATTAAGTCTTTATTGATTTCATCTTTTAGTAAAAGAATATCTTTCAGCCTTTCTCTTCCTCCCTTAGTTACTGTAGTATTTATACATTGAAAAAGAGAGTTAGGGCCAAAAATATCTAAATCCTGTGCAAATTCATGATTATCTGATAAATATTCTTTGCCATCATCTTCAAAGTCATTGAATTTATTACTTATTCTTTTTAAACCAGTGTTATTAATTAGGATAAACAATTCATTTTTTTCATTTTTTTCAATAAGACATCTATGGTAAATAACCAGTTTAATAAATATTATTAAACTAAAAAAACTTATTAAAAGCAAAATAAAATATCTTCTATTATATTTGAAATAAAAAAATACTGTCAGACATAAAAATATAAAAAAATCAAATCTTAAAACACTTACCCTGTCTATTTGTTTCAAAAATCTTTTTCTTGCCTTTTCACCTTCTGATAAATTCTTTTCATAAAATTGTTTACTATTTATGATAATTCATCCTCTCATAAAAATACTTTAAAGGACTGCTCAAAATTTGGGACAGTCCTAAATGTCTATTTAATTATATCATAATCTTATTACTTACTATCCATTTTTGATTTCATTTCTTTTGCTTTTTCACCTATTTTACTTGATAACTCAACAGTTTTTTTCATAATGCTGCTTCCCATTTTTTGTGCAGCATTTTTTAAATCATTTTTCATTTCAGTGCTGTCTATTTTTAAATCATCGCCTATTTCTTTAGCCTTTTCTTCTAAATTATTTTTCATTTCATTCATCTTTGACATAATAGGATTTTTGTTATCCATAACAATTCACCTTCCAATCATAACAATTTTTCTTCATCTATTAGTTTGTACAATATTTGCAATAATATTCATAATAAATTTAGAGGTAAAACTCTCTTTAGTTTTACCTCTAAATTTCTCTTTTCCATATAAAAACATTAATGACCTTTATGCTTTTCTATTTTTTTCTTTTGTTTTAATTGAAACCTATTTAACTTCATAAGTTCTTTCTTTTCTTTTAACCTTTTCTTACGCTCTTCTTTATTTTCCTCATATTGTTTTTTTAAAGCAAGTTGTGCTTTAGTTCCAATTCCCTTTTCCTTTGTTTCTCTCTTAATTTCCCTTATGACCCTTTTAGGATTCTTTTTTTTAACCATTGTAACTTGTTTAACAGGTACAGCATTGCTAAAATTAAGAGTGTAAAACCTTGATAAAATAAATTTGTAGATGTCGTAATCTTTAGGTTCACTTCCAAAGGTTTCTTTACAAACCTTATAACCATCCTTATCTTCAACTTCAAAAATTCCAATCCAAAAGGGATCATCAAAAAGGATATTTAATTTAATTGACAGCATCATTTGATTGTCCTCCTGAAAATATAATACAAGAGAAAGGACAACCCAGGAGGGCAGGTTACTTACAGTTATAAAAACTGCGTTCTGACTACCAACAGAAACCGTGTTTTTATCTCTCGTTTAAATTATATAATAAAGCATAAATTTATTCAATATTCTAATTAATACTATAAATAGAACTTCTTTATGACATTGTATTTAATTACAGCCATGTCCTTAAATATTCCTTTTCCTTTTTTATCACCATACTTAATATATCAATACTTCTTATTGCATCTCCTTTTATATTTAATCCATGATCTGCCTTTGCAACTTCCATAAAGCTGATTCTGTTATTAGTTCTTAACTTATGCATATCCTTTGGTTTAATCATAGGATCAGCATTTCCTGCAACAACAAGAGAATCCTCTTTTATTCCTAATTTAACAGTTTCAGATATTGGTGTTAAATATATGTTTTTTATATCAAAATCAGCAAACTCATCCTGCAAAGATGCCTGTATTAAAGTTCCAATACTCTTTCCTATAAATATTAATCGTTTATATCTATTCCCAAGAGCTTTCATTAATATCTCTTTAGTTTCTCTCACAACTATATTAAATTCATGGGAATTAATCATAGGCTTTCTTGCAGCCTGAAAACCATATTCCATTGGCAGTACATCAAACCCCATATCACATGCCAGTCTTTTTGAATAGTCAAGTAATGCTCTATGGCAG
The DNA here is from genome assembly GCA_964588775.1 of uncultured Clostridium sp. Taxonomy (GTDB): domain Bacteria; phylum Bacillota; class Clostridia; order Clostridiales; family Clostridiaceae; genus Clostridium. Next base: position 3,027 of record CAZPRO010000093.1, on the reverse strand, counting down.
GTATATCCTATGCCTGGTAATATTATGACCAAAGTATCACTACAATTTTCTATTAAATTACATTCTACCATTACTTCAAAATGTGATAATATTTTTATATTCATTTAATCACCCTACCACTTAATCACATTAATAAAGAATTTTTTAATCAATATACAAAATCATATGAATTTAGTAAACTAAAAAATTATAAGGCTATATTTAAACTTAATTTAAAAAATACAGCCTCATAATACCAAAATATTTATAATTTATTTATATAATCTGTTTATTGCACTTAAAATTGATTTTATTGAAGCTCTAGTAATATTACTATCTACACCAACTCCAAATGTTTTTTCATTATTATCTCTTCTTTCCATATAAACATATGATGCTGCCTTTGCTTCTGAACCTGTACTCATGGCATGTTCAGTGTAATCAATTATTTTCACATTAATATCAAGTTCATTTGTAAGGGCATTTTTAAATGCATCAATTGGTCCATTACCTATAGCTTCAATGCTGAATTGTTCACCCTTAAAGGTAAGAATAATTTCTGCTCTTGTATCATTTTCTCCATCCATTGCCACATGATCATGGAATTTGCATTTTTCTATGGTAATAACATCATTTCTATCTAAATATTCCTTTTTAAATGCATCCATAACCTGAACTGGAGAAACTTCACCAACTTTTTCTGAAATTTTTTGTATAACATCTGCAAATTCCTTCTGCATTGTCTTTGGAAGTTTAAATCCATAACAATGATCCATTACAAATGCAATTCCTCCCTTTCCAGACTGACTGTTTATTCTTACTAATGCTTCATATTCACGCCCAATATCACTTGGGTCAATTGGAAGATATGGAACTTCCCATATTTTATCCTGTCTTTCAGCATATTTTTTCATACCTTTATTAATTGCATCCTGATGAGATCCAGAAAATGCTGTAAATACAAGATTTCCTGCATATGGATGTCTTACATGGACTGGAATCTTAACACATCTTTCATAAACTTCAACAATTTCATTTATATTTTCAATATTAAGTTCAGGATTTACTCCATGGGCAAACATATTGTATGCTATTGTCAATATATCAACATTGCCTGTTCTTTCACCATTTCCAAAAAGAGTTCCTTCTACTCTGTCTGCACCAGCAAGAAGAGCAAGCTCTGCATCTGCAACTCCAGTACCTCTGTCATTATGTGGATGTACACTCAAAATAACTCTTTCCCTGTCTTTAAAATTATCACTAATCCATTCAATTTGATCTGCATATACATTAGGAGTATCCATTTGTACTGTTGATGGAAGATTTATTATAACTTTATTATCTTTTGATGCTCCCCATTCATCCATTACTGTATCACATATGTCAAGAGCATAATCTACTTCTGTTCCTGTAAAGCTTTCTGGAGAGTATTCAAGAATAATTTCGCCTGCAAAATCCTTTGCATATTCTTTAACTAGGCTTGTACCATCTACCGCCATCTTTTTTATTTCTTCCTTACTCATGTTAAAAACTACATCTCTTTGAAGAACTGAAGTTGAGTTATAAATATGAACAATGGCTCTTTTCGCCCCTTTTAAGCACTCAAAAGTTCTTTTAATAAGATGTGGTCTTGCCTGTGTTAGAACTTGTACATACACATCATCTGGTATTCTATTTTCTTCTATTAATTTTCTTAAGAAATCATACTCTATCTGTGAAGCTGAAGGAAACCCAACTTCTATTTCTTTAAAACCAAGTTTTAATAGAAGATTATAAAATTCTAGTTTTTCTTCAACTGTCATTGGATTTATAAGTGCCTGGTTTCCATCTCTTAAATCAACACTACACCAGACTGGTGCTTTTGTAATTTCTTTATTGGGCCAGGTTCTTTCTTTATAATTAATAGTTTCAAATCTTTTATATTTTTTATAATTTAACATTATAATGCCTCCTAAAATATTTATTATAAAGTATATTATTTTGCTGAAGATAATTCTAACTCATACTGCCTGCCAGATACAATCCTTCAACTACTCCTCGTATCTTCATAATAAATATAATAATTCTGTCTACGGTCTTATTAACCCCACAAATATCACTCCTTTTTCAAATTTGGATATTAAATGTATTTTATCACACCATTAAACATATGTAAATAAATTATGCTTCATTATAACTGTTTTTTAATTATTAACCCTTTAATCTAAATTATTGTTAAACCCCTTTGGTTTTTTACTATATTTTTTCTGTATCAACTTTTTCTGTATATAATATACTATATATTAATAGCATTATATTTTTAATGGTGTTCATTATGATTTATATAAAATCACTGCTTATTGTTTCTGCTTTTCTAATTCCAATCTTGAATATTCAAAAAAAATTATCAGAAAACAATATTATTTTAAACAAATATAGTATAACTCTAATCAGTATTTTTTTAAGTACTGGTGTCTATATTTCAATGATTATAGGAAAGTTTTTGCTAAATATGACCAGCAGCATATGTTTAAACTACTTAGGTCTATTCATTCTTTTTATATTATCCTTATATTATATTTTCCAATATGTATATAAGATAGAAAGAAAAAAGCACCTTGATACTTCCTTTTATGTAGAAGAAAATAAAAAATATAAGATGGTAATAAATAATCCCAGCATTATTTCTATAAAAACTTCCTCCTTAATAGACATTTTAGCTTGCTTTAAGCTTTCTCTTTGTATAACTGTTAATGGTTTTTTTATGCTATTTTCCTGTTCTTTAATAAATATTTCTATTTCTTTGTGTATTTTATCTGCCTTTATTGTTTCTATGTTTCTTTTTTTTATATATGATTTTATTAAAAATTTTTATGTTACTTCATTTATGATAAATTATGAAGAAATAATTATAAGCAGTATATTACTAATCTTATTTTTATTAAATCTTTTTGCATAAAATAATAGGATGTCCTACTAAAATTGTTTGATTTTTTAGCATTTATATAAATCAGAATTTGGTTATGGGATAAAACTAGAAAAGAAGAGACATGCAATGAAATTTAAATT
>CAZPRO010000092.1:4615-9064 GCA_964588775.1 uncultured Clostridium sp. | reverse complement strand
CTCTATAGACTCCAGCCTGTAGCTTCATTTCTTATTTTTATATATTCTCCATAAATGCCTTTCTTTTTAATGAGTTCTTCATGTGTTCCAATATCTGCAATCTTTCCATCAGATATTACCATTATCTTTTCCGCATTTTTTATTGTATTCAGTCTATGTGCTATTACAAGCAAAGTTTTATCTTTTACAAGTTCTGATATAGCTTCCTGAATGTATCTTTCATTATCTATATCCACACTTGCAGTTGCTTCATCAAGTACAACAATTGGTGCATCTTTCAAAATACATCGTGCTATAGAAATTCTCTGCTTTTCATCACCAGATAAAGTAGCTCCGCCTTCTCCTATAACAGTATCAAATTTATCTGGAAGAGACATTATAAAATCATAACATCTTGCTTTTTTGGCTGCTTCATAAACCTGTTCTTTAGAAGCATCTTTCCTTCCCATACTTATATTGTTATATATTGTGTCCTGAAATAAATATACTCTTTGAAAAACCATACTAACATTATCCATTAGTTCAGATAAAGGCACTTCACTTATATTTCTTCCTCTGATTTTTATAGCACCTTCTTTTATGTCCCAAAATCTTACCAATAAATTAGCTATTGTAGATTTTCCTCCACCTGATGGACCAACAAGAGCCAGCATGGAATTTTTTTTCACTTTAAAACTGATATTTTTAATAATATCTTTATTGGTATATCCAAATGTTACATTTTCAAATTCAATTTCTGTATTATCTTTTTCTTTTTCTGGAATATGCTTTTCTCCATTATCAGGTAATTCTTTAACATTAAATAGATCATCTATTCTATCAATGCAGCTATTCATAACTGTAAATCTTGTTGATTCTCCATATAAAGCCTTTAATGGTCCAAATAAATCAAATACAAATAATATTACACCAAACAAATATGGTGCAGATATAGTACCAGTCTGCTGAAGGTATACAGTTATTCCAACAATCAATGTTATTCCAAATGCATATATAATGTTAAGATTTCTCTGCCATGGAGTTAGTTCTTTTTCAAAACCCAGACTATGGTCTCTTGAATTTCTAAATGCATTTGTTAGTTCTTCAGATTTTTTTCCAAGTAAATTATAACTTTTTATAATACTTATCCCTTGAACGAATTCAAGAACTGCATTGGTCATCTTTTCACTTTTTTCCTGTTTTTCCGCACCCTTAATCAAGGATATTTTATTCATATTTTCACCTATAATAATTACAACAACACTTATCAGCAAAGCTGCACAGCCCAAAAATATATTTAGGTAAAACATAAATACAATCATAATTGCAGCACTGAATATGTATCCCATATTATCAGCTATTGTGCTCATTGCCATTTCTTCAATAAATATCATATCAGTGCTTATTACAGAACTTATTTTACCAATATTACCTTCATTAAAATATCCCATAGGCAGTTTTCTTAAATGCTGTCCCAAATCAATTCTCTTGTGGCAGAAAATATTGTAACCAGCCCCGCTTTGCAGTGCATCACTAATATACTGAGCTGTGGCTTCTATTATTAGTATCATGAGCATTCCTATAAATATTTTTATACAATCCTCACTCTTTAATGTATTATTATAAAATTTACTTAATGTAAAAAAAGCTAAACATATTGGCATTTTGGAAGCTATAGATTTTATTAGTGAAAAAACAGCTGCTATTATTATTCTTGATTTATATTTTCCTGACATATTAAGCATTTTATTAAATAATTTAATCATTGCTTCTCCTCCTTTCCATTAAAAACTCTCCACTTGGCACTCTCTATATTGGCATTCCACAATTTTCTGTACTCACTGCTATTTTTTATAAGTTCTTCATGTTTTCCTTCAGCTTCAATTTTTCCTTTTGACATAAAACATATATTATCAGCATTTGTAATTGAAGAAAGTTTATGTGCAATTACTATTAAAGTTTTTCCTTTTACAATTTCTGAAATAACCCTCTCAATATTTTTCTCATTTTTAGCATCTGTAAACGCTGTTGCTTCATCCAATATAACAATAGGTGCATTTTTTAAAATTGCTCTTGCAAGGGTTATTCGCTGAATCTGTCCTCCAGATAACTGCCTTCCTCCATTTCCTGCAATTGAGTTAATTCCATTTGGCAGTTTTTCTATAAATTCCATACATTGTGCTTTTTTAGCTGCCAGTATTACTTCTTCATCTGTTGCATTCAAATTACCTGCTCTTATATTTTCCAATATGCTTGTATTAAATAAAAATTGTTCTTGAGATACATAAGAAATCTGCTTATTTAAAGATTCAAGGCTCATATTTCTTATATCCTGATTTCCTATTGTTATACTTCCATTGTTTACATCATAGTAATGTACCAAAAGCTTTGCTAAAGTACTCTTTCCAGAACCAGATTCCCCTACAAATGCTATTTTGCTTCCTTCTTTAATAGTCAAATTTATATTACTTACTGCCTGCTTTTCTTTATAAGCAAAATTGACATCTTTAAATGTTATTGTATAATCTTCGCCATTAAAATCATCATCAGTCTGTTTTAATAGTTCTTCATTTAACATCTCTTCAATAGCATTCATTTTATAATTTAGCTGGGGAATTGATGGAACAAAGGACATTGCTTTTAATAATGGAATTCCCATGCTTAATGATAAACATAATATTAGAATTAAATGAGGAAGACTTGAATACCCTCTAAGTACAAACCATGAACCTAATGGAAGTTCAAGAAATATAGTACATGGAAGAACACTATTATACACAGCCATCCATGGCCAGCATGCTTTGTACCAGTTAACTGTAAAGTCTCTATAGCTTAAAATATCATTATAATATCTGTTATATGTTTCGCCATCTTTATTAAATATTTTTAATACTTCCATTCCATTAATATATTTAATAATTGTATTATTCATTATTTTTCCTGCAGTATAATACTGTCCCATTTTAGCAGTACTCATTTTGTACATTATGCTCATAGCTATTATTCCAATAAATAAAGTTAATAATGACATCAAAGCCAGCTTCCAGTCGACAAAAAACAAGGTTATATAAATAAAAACAGGAATTGCAGTATTTCCTATGCCTTCTGGAATTACATGTGCTAATAATATTTCAATATTTTCAATATCATCGACAAACAATCTTTTTAAACTTCCAGTTCCTTTCTCCTGAATTATTCCAAGTGGAAGCTTTTCAATTCTCCTTTGCATACTTATTCTAAAATTCATTAAAATATTAAAAGCAGCTTTGTGTGATAAAGTTAATCCTTCCGCGTACAAAACTGCATTCAATACCAACGAAATGAGAATACCTGCAATCCTTATTAAAACATAATTTAAAGACATGCTCCCTTTAGTTAAAATCCTCAAAATAATTTCGTATGCAAAGAAAAATGGAATAATGCTCATAATAACAGCTGACAGAATCACAAAAACAGATGTTATTGTTAATTTTTTATATTCTCCTGCATACTTGAATACTTTTTCAAACATATAATATACTCTCCTTTCCTAAAATACAAAATGCACAAGCTGCTCTCTGCCGCTTATGCATTAATTTTATATTTTATAGAATTTTATAACTACCAAAAAACAATTCACTTTTAATACTTTTCATTTTTTTGATTTTAATTATCACTAATTTTTGAAATCTCTAGGCAATACCCCATATTTCTTTTTAAATGATTTTGAAAAATGACTCATATTATTATATCCTGATAAAATAGCAGCTTCTGTCACATTAATATTATCTCTCGAAAGAAGCTGTGCCGCATTACTAAGACGTGCTTCTATAACATATTTATGTACTGATTTACCATAAATCTTGTTGAAACATTTTGTAAACTTAGACAGACTCATTGTAACATTCTTAGCTAATTCTTCACACGTAAAATTAGTACCAATATTACTATCAATTATTTCTTTTGATTTTTTAATTGCTTCAATATCTTCTCTGCTGATATCTCTTATGGCACTATACATAAAATTCTCACTTTGAGTTACCTCCTGCAGATATATTGATAATAGCTCTAGAACTTTTCCTTCTAGATATATTTTTCTTATATTTTTATTGTACTTATAAGAATTATCTATATCATCAAGAATATTATACATATATCCATTAATATTTAATTTAGTAACCATATCATTCATCTTTTGTTCTATTTTATATATTTGACTTTCATCAAGACTATTTAATAAAATATTATTAAAATATTCTTTTGAAATCTGTAAATTTTTAAATAAAAATTTCTTTTCTCTTTGATACATACATGTAGTTTCATTAAAATTATCTGCATAGATACATGTTTGTCCCTTTTTGATAGAAATATTCTCATTTCTATCATTTATACTCCATGATAAATTTCTATTAATAAAAAATATGATTTGAATTACATTTTTTTTATTAATATCAGTTCTCTTCATTTTAGCATTTTCCTTCAGATTCATAT
>CAZPRO010000092.1:0-4515 GCA_964588775.1 uncultured Clostridium sp. | reverse complement strand
ATATTATTCATTTTTTCTTCCAACACAAATAAATCTCATTCCATCAACTTTTTTTGCATATTCAATTTTAAAGTTATTGCTAATATATAATGATTTAGTTTCATCTACATTATACACATGAACATCTCCTGTGTTTACACACTTAAGAATAATATGGTTGTAAATCCATCTTATTACTTCTAATGGTGGCTCAACATCCATAATAATTAGTCTTCCACCTTTTTTTAATGTTCTATAACATTCTTTAAAAAATTTCTCTACATTAGGATAATGATGAAAACTTTCCTTACATATAATAATGTCAAACTGCTCATCTCTAAAAGGCATATTTTCTGAGTCTCCTTCAATAAATTCAGCATTTTTTATTTTCTTCTTTTTTGCTGCTTTTATCATATTCTCTGCTAAATCCATTCCTATATATTTTTCATTTGAAAATTCATTACTTAACAGCTCAATTGTATTCCCTGTCCCACATCCAGCATCTAAAAGTGAAGAAAATTTTTCTTTTTTTATTTCATCAATTAGATATGAATATCCTTTTTCGCACATCTTATATATACTTGTAGATGCTTCCTTATCAAATTTTTCTGCTTCTTTATTAAATTCAATTCTAGATAATTCTTTATAATCTTTCACTTCATTTCCTCCTCGTTTTTTACTAAAAACCTTTTTTAAAATAAAATTAAAGTGCAGTTTTTTTAATATCCTGCACTTTAATTTTATACTGTTTATTTTTTATTTCTACCAAAAAACAATATGTCTTTTAATACTTTTCACTTATTTTATCCCATTTATATTACATTATTATTCTTATATAGTCTGTTACTGACCACCATATTTGAGCTTATTTATTTCCGCTACTTTATACCATAAATAATTCCCATATCCTGAAGCATCCATGGAGCTGCTCTAACAACATCAGGTATAAATGACAACTTTTCTGTATGTGCTTCATAATATATTTCTGCAATTCCTTCTCTCTTTAATTCTTCAATAAGCTCATTCATATTTCCATATAATTTTTTCTGCTCAAACATATCATGAAATGCAAATGCTCCACCTTTTTTTACTACTCTTAATGCTTCTCTTATTACCATTCTTTTATCAGGCTGTGTTCTTACCTCATGGAATACCAAATTACTTACAGCAGCATCAAATCTATTATCTTCAAAAGGAAGATTTGCTGCATCTCCCTGCATAAACTTAATTGATTCTACCCCTTCTATTTTAGCATTTTTCTCACATTGATCCTTAGCATAACTCCACTCTTTTCCCCAGTAATCAATTCCAATAAATTTTGATTTGATATATTTTTTTGCACATCTTATTGTCAAAGCTCCAGAACCGCATCCTATATCAAGCAATTCTCCTTTCCCATCCCATGATAATTTGCTAAGCACAAATTCATGAATTTGTCCCATAACATTTCCACCTTCAAAATCAAATGCCTTTCTGCATTTCTGCATATAAATTGTAAGTATAAAGAAAACTACTAACACTAATGATATAACTATACTTATAACTTTACTTTTCCACAAAAACATACATAACATATCTACAATACATAATGCAATAACAGCTCCCCATGACCATTTCATTATTATTTCTGGCACCCAGTTTCCATAATTAGCTTTCATTTTTTACCTCCTAAAAATAACCACATAACACTTGGCATGTTTTGTTATGCAAAAAACCTGATGACGCTAATCACCAGGTTTTATAATTTATCTTTTAAATTTTTTATTAAATTTTGAAATCCTCCATCTGCATAAAAAGCCATAATTTCATTTAAATACAAAGCATCCTCCATACTGCTAGCTCCTTTCAAAATACTTATATTTGTTTCAATTCTAAGATTCACCAACATTCTCATTGCTTTAGAATTTGGCTGATGTCCAATGAATAACTCAAAGTATTCCATAAACTGCTGCTCCATTCCATTTACCATTTCATGTTTAAAATTTTCATAACAACTCCCTTCAGATTTTTCTAGTAAAATTAAAATTTCTTCCCTATTCTGCATTTCAAATTCCATAATTCTTTTATCATTATCCATAGCTGAAGCTGGATCATTTTTTTCTTTTTCTAATAGTTTATCAATTAAAATTTTCCACTCTGCTATAACAGGATCAACTATATTGCAAAATAATGCTTCTTTGTTTGGAAAGAAAAAATAGAAAGCACCAGTTGTAACTTTACACATTGTACATATTTTTCTTAAGCTTGCTCTCATATAACCTTTGTGAAAAAATTCTTTTTTCCCTGCTTCTATGAGTTTCTGCTTTGTTGGATGTAATTCATCTTTTAATAAATTTATATTTAATTCATCTTGCATAACACTTGTTATCTTATCATATTTGACATTTAATTTCAATTGAAATTTATAATTATTCCCTGATTTATTTCATTACCCAATAATATTATTAACAATTCACTAGTTCATGAGGATGATAAAATAAAAAGCTGCTTTGCAGATACATTTTTATCTGATTTTTAATATCTTTATGGAAAAAAGCCATTATATCAATACTGTATAATGACTTTTAAAATTTTATTTAGTTTTTAATGCCCTCATTGAATTTAGAATTGCAATTACAGAAACTCCAACATCTGCAAATACTGCTTCCCACATGTTTGCCATACCAAATGCACCAAGAATTAACACTAATAATTTAACTCCTAAAGCAAATATAATATTTTGTTTAACTATTTTCAATGTTTTTCTTGATATTTTTACAACTGAGGCAATCTTTCTGATATCATCATCCATAAGGACAATATCTGATGCTTCAATTGCTGCATCTGATCCAAGACTTCCCATGGCAATTCCAACATCTGCTCTTGTTAATACCGGAGCATCATTAATTCCATCTCCCACAAAAGCAAGCTTTTCTTTTTTACTTTGGATTTTTAGAAGCTTTTCAACTTGTGCTACCTTATCTGCTGGAAGAAGCTCTGCATGAACTTCATCTAAGCCAATCTCAGCTGCAACATTTTCTGCTGCTTCCTTTCTGTCTCCAGTAAGCATAACACATTTTTTAACTCCAACCTGTTTCATATGTTTAATTGCTTCTTTTGCGCCTTCTTTTATTGTATCTGATATTACAATTGCTCCAGCAAATACATTATCACATGCAACATAAACTATTGTTCCCATGCTGCTGCATGGAATATATTCTATATTTTTTTGCTTCATAAGTTTTTCATTACCTATAAATACTTCACGCTCATCAATAAATATGTGAATACCATGTCCTGCAATTTCTTCTGCTTTTGAAACTCTCTTCATATCAAGTGATTTTTTATAAGCTTCTTTAATAGATGCAGCAATAGGATGATTAGAATAGCTTTCTCCCAGTGCTGCTAATTCAATTAATTGTTCTTTTGTAATATTTTTGGGGATAATTTCTGTTACTTTGAATTCACCTTTTGTAAGTGTTCCTGTCTTATCAAATACAATAGTTGTCATTTCTGCAACTGCTTCCAAATAATTGCTTCCTTTTACAAGAACTCCTATTTTTGAGGCAGCTCCTATTCCTCCAAAAAATCCAAGAGGTACTGAAATTACCAATGCACATGGACATGAAATAACAAGAAAAATACATGCTCTCTGAATCCATTCACTCCATCCGCCACCTAAAACAATTGGTGGAATAACTGCAAGTAGTGCAGCTCCAATAGTAACTATAGGTGTATAGTATTTTGCAAATCTGGTTATAAAGTTTTCTACCTTTGCCTTTTTAGTACTTGCATTTTCAACAAGTTCAAGTATTTTTGAAACTGTTGAATCATCAAATTCTTTTGTTACTTTAACCTTTAACGTACCACTTCCATTTACACATCCACTTATAATTTCGTCGTTAACAGAGGCCTTTCTTGGTACAGATTCTCCCGTAAGTGCTGCAGTATCTATTAATGATTCACCTTCTATTACAATACCATCAAGCGGAATTCTTTCTCCTGGTTTTACAATAATAACACTGTTAATTTCCACATCATCAGGATCAACCTGAATAAGTTTTCCGTCTTGTTCTATATTTGCATATTCAGGACATATATCCATCATATCAGTAATAGATTTACGTGACTTTCCAACTGCATATCCCTGAAATAATTCGCCTACCTGATAAAAAAGCATAACTGCAACTGCTTCTGAATTTTCTCCTACGCCAAAAGCTCCAAATGTTGCTATCATCATAAGAAAATTCTCATCAAAAACCTGACCATTTTTTATATTTCTAAATGCTTTAAACACAATGTCATATCCAATAATTAAATATGGTATAAGATATACTATGAATAGTATCCACCAGTTTTCTATATTATCCATAAATCCCATATGATTAGATACCATAAGTCCTATAAACAAAATAAATGTTATTATAATACGAATCAGCATTTTTTTCTGTTTCTTTGTCATCTTAATGCCTCCTTTAACTAAGTACTGAATTAATAATAAAAGAAGCTATCACACTAAATGATTTGTGTACAGTTCCTTTTCTCTTTGATAAATCA
>CAZPRO010000091.1:0-9071 GCA_964588775.1 uncultured Clostridium sp. | reverse complement strand
GGCCTCACAGGACCAAGTTAAAGTGTATCTTAACTTCTTTCTAATAATTCTATTCTAATGATGCCTGTATGTCAAGACTAATTTAAGGATAGTTTTCTTGTTAATTTTTTATCTAACTTGTCCATTTCCGTATATAATATATTTTATTGTTGTCAACTCTTTTAGCCCCATTGGTCCTCTTGCATGTAATTTTTGAGTACTTATACCTATTTCCGCACCAAATCCAAACTCTTCTCCATCAGTAAATCTTGTGGAAGCATTAACATATACTGCTGCTGCATCAACCTTGTGTAAAAATTTTTGAGAATTTTTATAGCTTTCAGTTACTATTGCTTCAGAATGTCCTGTTCCATATTTATTTATATGTGTAATAGCTTCATCTACATCCTTAACTATTTTTACTGCCATAACATAATCAAGATATTCTTTTCCCCAGTCTTCCTCATTAGCCTTTTCAATATCATTAATTATTCTCTGAGCCTTTTCATCACCTCTAAGTGTAACTCCTGCATCTCTTAATCCTTTAACTGCTACAGGTAAAAATTCTTCTGCTATTTTTTCATTAACTAATAATTTTTCTGCTGCATTGCACACTGATGGTCTTGATGCTTTTGCATTAACTGCTATATTTTTGGCCATTTCAAAATCGGCAGTTTCATCAACATATATATGACAATTTCCAGTTCCTGTTTCAATAACTGGCACAGTTGCATTTTTAACTACTGACTGAATAAGACCAGCCCCACCTCTTGGAATAAGAACATCAATATACTCATTTAATCTCATCATTTCTGTTGCAACTTCTCTGCTTGTATCTTCAATAAGCTGAACAGCATCTCTTGATATCCCAGTCTTTTCCAAACCATTGCCTAATACTTTTACAATGGCTTTATTTGAATTTATTGCATCACTTCCACCTCTTAAAATAACTGCATTACCAGCTTTTAAGCATAATCCTGCTGCATCACAGGTAACATTAGGTCTTGCCTCATAAATTATTCCTATTACTCCAAGAGGCACTCTTTTTTGACCTATTTGAAGACCATTAGGTCTTTGCCACATAGACAATACTTCTCCAACTGGATCTTGAAGACTTACTATCTGCTTAAGTCCATTTGCCATTCCTTTAAGTCTGTCTTCATTTAATGCTAACCTATCTAACATAGCTTTAGATGTACCATTAGCCTCTGCTCTGTCTAAATCAAGCTTATTGGCTCTTAAAATCTCTTCTTTATTATTTAGCAGCTCCTCTGCCATAGCTAAAAGAGCTTTATCTTTTTCTTCTGTAGAAGCTATTCCTATCTCATAAGCTACTTCCTTTGCTCGTTGTCCTTTTATTATTAATTCACTCATTACATTTCCCCCATTTAGAATATTTTAATTTTTATAATTATTTTCTATATGAAACAAATAATGTACCTATTTCTTCACCTTTAACAATTTGGTTTATTATTTCAGGATATTCTCCATTGGCAAGTACCATATCAACTCCTGCGTTATTTGCCCTTTTAGCCGCCTGTAATTTAGTAATCATTCCTCCAGTTCCTAAATTACTTCCTGCTCCACCAGCACAACTTTCTAATTCTTCAGTAACTTCTAAAACTTCTTTTAACATTTTTGAATCTTTATTTTTTCTTGGGTCTTTATCATAAAATCCATCTATATCTGATAATATTATAAGCAAATCAGCATTAATTAATTCTGATACTATTGCAGATAGGTTATCATTATCTCCAAATTTACATATATTTTCTATTTCGTCAATAGAAACAGTGTCATTTTCATTTACTATTGGTATTATTCCCTTTTCCAATAGTTTCTCAAATGTATTACAAACATTATTTCTTATATGACTATCTTCCACAACATCTCTTGTTAGTAGAACCTGACCAACTATATGTCCATATTCTCCAAAAAATTTACTATATATATGCATAAGTTCACATTGCCCAACAGCTGCAACTGCTTGTTTTTCAATGGTTGTCTGTGGCTTTTTCGGCAACTTCAATTTACTTGCACCAACACCAACAGCACCTGATGTTACAAGAACAACTTCTTTTCCATAATTTAATAAATCCGAAAGAATTCTTGTCAATTTTTCAATTCTTGTTAAATTAATTTTTCCATTAGAATATGTTAATGTAGATGTTCCTACTTTAACCACTATTCTTCGGGCATCCTTCACCCTTTTTCTATACTTCATTTCCTAACACTCCTGTAAGCTTAATTAAATAAATTTATTTTTGCATATATCTTCTTAAATTATACGTTTCTTTTTGTTTTTTTTCCATATATATTTTTATTGAATTATTAAAGCTTATTAACACATACTAATACGAATCTCTTTTTTAATTTTATTATAAAAATATTTAACTTTATGTATTGCTTTTTGCAGATTTTGTATTAAAATAAATATTACTGTATATTTATAAACATTAGATTAGAAATAGACTTTCAAGGAGACTAGCTATATGATTAATAAAAAGCACATCCCAAAATTAAAATCCTTATTAAAATTCATTATTCCTTCATTTTTAGGAATCCTATTATTTATGACACCTTTAAAAATCAATGATGAATTCACCATTCCAATTGCCTTTATTTCAAATTTTTTAGTAAATTATTTAGAAAATTACCTGCCTATTCTTGCTGTAATATTTATAACTGTTTCAGCAGCAGGGAGCATAATTATAAAATTTTTAAAAAAAAAATCATCTAATTCTTACATTAATCAACTGTTTAATGTAAGTCCTATTTGGTTTTTATTAAGAATACTTGGAATGATATTAATAATACTATGCTATTTTCAAATTGGTCCCGAATTTATTATCTCAAAAAATACTGGCGGAATGGTGTTATTTAGCCTTCTTCCTGTTTTGTTTTCTGTATTTTTATTTGCAGGAATATTGTTGCCTCTTCTACTTAATTATGGTCTTTTAGATTTTGTTGGCACATTACTTTCAAAAATAATGCAGCCCATTTTTAAACTTCCTGGTCGCTCTTCAATTGACTGCATAACTTCATGGCTTGGAGATGGAACTATTGGGATACTTCTTACAAGTAAACAATATGAGGAAAAATTTTATACAAAAAAAGAAGCCTGCATAATAGGCACTACTTTTTCAGCTGTATCCATTACCTTCTGCTTGGTCATAATTTCTCAGGTTGGATTAAGTAATTTATTTGTTCCCTTTTATCTAACTGTATCTTTTGCAGGAATTATAGCTGCTATCATAATTCCTAGAATTCCGCCCCTGTCATTAAAACCTGATGAATACATAGACGGAACTCAGAAACAAGATATAGAAAGTATTCCAAAAGGATATACAGCATTTTCTTTTGGATTGCAAAAGGCTGTTAATCAAGCAGAAAAAAGTAGTAGTTTAAAAGATTTTTTCATAGATGGTATAAAAAATGTTCTTGATATGTGGATAGGTGTTCTGCCAACTGTAATGGCTATGGGAACTATTGCATTAATAATTGCTGAATACACAAATATATTTCAATTTTTAGGTCTTCCTTTTATTCCTCTTTTAAACTTTCTAAATGTTCCTGAAGCTGCTCAGGCTTCTAAAACATTAGTTGTAGGTTTTGCTGATATGTTCATACCTTCAGTTATTGCTTCAACTATAAATAATGAAATGACTCGCTTTATTATTGCATGCACTTCTGTTACTCAGCTTATATTTATGTCTGAAGTAGGAGGACTATTACTAGGTTCAAAAATTCCAGTAAAGTTTTTAGACCTTGTTATTATATTCTTAGAGCGTACTCTTATTACACTGCCTGTAATAGTTTTTTGTGCAAATCTTATTTTTTAATAATTATTTTCACATTCAATAATTTAATACAACAAACAAGTCATGGATTTTTAATGAAAAATCCATGACTTGTTTGTTGTATTATTAACTTCTCAAATATTTTCTCTTACTTCCTACTTATAATTATATTATATATAAAAATACACATAAAAAATGACACAATGTTCCTACCATTATAAACATATGAAATATTTCATGATTGCCAAAGCTGCCAATCTTTATATAATCATTTTTTAATGCATATATTATACCTCCAATTGTATATATTATTCCTCCTAAAACAAGTAAAAATAATGCTGTTCCTGAAAGAACCTGTGACATAGGATATATAGCAAAAATAGCAAACCATCCTATTACTATATACATAGTGCTGCTCAACCATTTAGGACATGTAACCCAGCATAATTTAAATATAATTCCTAAAACTGCACATGTAGTTACTATTGAAAATAATTTTAGTCCTATCTTTCCATGCAAAGCAACTAAACAAAAAGGAGCATATGAACCAGCAATTAATACAAAAATCATTGCATGATCTAATTTTTTAAACCATTTAACAATTTTCTCATTTGCAATTACTGAATGATAGGTAGCTGATGCACTATACAATAAAATCATGCTTATTCCAAAAAAGACAACTGATGACAGCATTAATGCGGAACCACCATTTATACTAACCTTACAAACCATAGCAACTAATGCAGCAAGTGACAAAACAGCAGCAACTAAATGAGTTAAACAATTAATTGGTTCTCTTAAATACTTATCCATTTCCTTACCTCCATTTATTTCCACGTAGTTTTTAAAACTATATTTTGTTATTTATTATATTATTTCATACCATTTATTATATTGCAACACATATTTTTATTTCTTAATATTTTTTTAATATTGAATTATATTATTTTTTCAATTAATATAAGAACTATACATAACATAGTTTTCAATACTATGTAAGGAGGATTGAATTTCATTGGATAACTTTAGTATTGATGATTTTATAAATGAACAAAAAAACTCAAATAACATAAATTTAAATGACTTCCCAGAACTTGATTTATACATAGATCAGGTCATGCAGTTATTTGAAACAAGATTGGCATATACCAAGCGAAATCCTGATGATAAAATTTTAACCAAAACCATGATAAATAATTATGCCAAAGACAATCTTTTAATAAAAATAAAAAATAAAAAGTACACTAAAAATCATCTTATTTTAATGGGCTTAATTTATAATTTGAAAGGCTCCTTATCATTAACTGATATTAAAACTACATTAAATCCAATAATAGAAAGTTTTGATAATGGTCATGACTATCCTTTAAATGATATATACCAATCATTTCTTGATATATACGATTTGAATCTTGAAGAATTAAAACGGGCTGCACATAAAATTGAAGATAACACCTTAGATATTATGAAAAAAAGAAATAGTGAATTAGGTTTATATGAAGAACGTTTTTTACTTGTTTGTGCTTATATAGGTATAAGCAACTTATTTAGAAGAATGAGTGAACGCTTAATAGATGAATGTTTTCCTAATCCTAAACAAAAAAAATAATCCCCAACTATATTAAAATTAATGTAATTGGCTGTGGACATTATTCTCATATATCATACTTCTATGATATAATAGACTCCATGAGACGGAAAATACTTATCATTAATAGACTAAAATTTAATAGAAACGAGGTAGAAATAGCTTGATAACTGTATCAAATGTAAGCCTTAGATTTGGCGGACGTAAACTTTTTGAAGATGTCAACCTAAAATTCACTCCAGGAAACTGTTATGGAGTTATTGGAGCAAACGGTGCTGGAAAAAGTACCTTCTTAAAAATATTATCTGGTGAGGTAGAACCAAACACAGGTGAAGTTATAATAGCTCCTAACACAAGAATGTCTGTTTTAGAACAGAATCACTACAAATATGATGAATTTCAAGTTTTAGAAACTGTAATAATGGGTAACAAAAGACTATATCAAATAATGAAAGAAAAAGATGAGATATATGCTAAACCTGATTTTACTGATGAAGATGGAATAAAAGCTTCTGAACTTGAAGCTGAATTTGCAGAACTTAATGGTTGGGAAGCAGAATCTGAAGCTTCTACAATTTTACAAGGATTAGGAATAGGTACTGATTACCATTATAAAAATGTATCAGAATTAACAGAAGCAGAAAAAGTTAAAGTTCTTTTAGCACAGGCTCTATTTGGAAATCCTGGAATATTAATTCTAGATGAACCTACTAACGGTCTTGATTTAAAGGCTGTAAACTGGTTAGAAAATTTCCTTGGTGATTTTGATGGTACTGTAATAGTTGTATCTCATGACAGACACTTCCTAAATTCAGTCTGTACTCAAATGGCTGACGTTGACTTTGGAAAAATCAAATTATATGTTGGTAACTATGACTTCTGGTATGAATCAAGTCAATTGGCTCTTCAAATGGCTAAAGATCAAAATAAGAAAAAAGAAGAAAAAATTAAAGAACTTCAAGAATTTATTGCTAGATTTAGTGCTAATGCTTCTAAATCAAAGCAGGCTACTTCAAGAAAAAAATTATTAGACAAAATTACTTTGGATGATATTCAGCCATCAAGCAGAAGGTATCCTTTTGTTGGTTTTAAACCTGAAAGAGAAGTTGGTAATGATATCCTTACTGTTAAAGATTTATCAAAAACCATTGATGGTGTTAAAGTATTAGATAATGTAAGCTTTATTGTTAATAAAGGTGATAAAATCGCAATCATAGGAAATGAAATAGCTGTTACTACATTATTTAAAATCTTAGCTGGTGAAATGGAACCAGATAGTGGAGAATTTAAATGGGGCATAACTATAACAACTGCTTATTTCCCAACAGACAATTCAGAATATTTTGATGGATGTAATCTTTCTTTAGTTGACTGGCTTAGACAATATTCTGAAGAAAAGTCTGAAAGCTATATAAGAGGATTTCTTGGAAGAATGTTGTTCTCTGGAGAAGAAGCATTAAAAGAGGCAAATGTTCTATCTGGAGGAGAAAAGGTTAGATGTATGTTATCAAAAATGATGCTTTCTAATGCAAATGTATTAATGTTAGATCAACCTACTAATCACCTTGATCTTGAATCAATTACTGCTGTTAATAATGGTTTACGTGATTATAATAGTAATATATTATTTGCTTCTCATGACCATCAATTTGTTCAAACAATAGCAAACAGAATTATTGATATTAAGGATGATGGTTCTATTGTTGATAGAACTATGACATTTGATGAATACATAGAATTTTCTAATAAATAAAAACAAAGCTGTCATATTAATGTGACAGCTTTGTTTTTATTTTAATTTTTCTTATTATATTTTAAATGCAAATATTCATGAGCCTTTCCATGACATGGAGTTCCCATATAATCCTGATACATTTTTAATACAGCTTCATTCTTATGAGATTTTCTCTTAGCTTTGTTTGAATCTTGACTATATAAAACTTCTGCTCTTTCAGCTTTTATATTAATTTTATCCTTTTCTTTAGCATTTACATGAGGCTGACCGCCACCATTTACACATCCCCCTGGACATGCCATGACTTCTATAAAATGATACTTCTTATCATCGATTTTTGCAGTTTCAATAAATTCACTTAAATTAGCTGATCCACTTATTACAGCTATATTGTAATTTTCTCCACCAATTTCAATAGTTGCTTCTTTTATTCCTTCAAATCCTCTTACCTGCTTATACTCAATATCTTCTAAATCCTTATCTTCTACAAAATCCTTAGCAGTTCTAAGTGCAGCTTCCATAACACCACCTGTAGCACCAAATATAACTCCTGCTCCAGTGTATTCTCCCATTACTGGATCTACTTCTGCTTCCTCTAAGTCTGCAAACTTTATTTTTGCATCCTTTATCATTTTTGCTAATTCTCTTGTTGTTAAAACTGCATCAATCTGTCTTACATCTTCAATAACCATTTCATCTCTATCAGCTTCATACTTTTTAGCTGTACAAGGCATTATTGTTACTGTAAATACATCTTCTCTTTTAGCTCCTGAAATTTCTGGATAATATGTTTTTGATATTGATCCAAAAATTTGCTGTGGTGACTTAGCAGAAGATATGTTATCTAAATATTCAGGATAATAATTTTCAACCTGTTTAACCCATCCTGGACAACAAGATGTAAACATAGGGAACGGTCCATTATTTTTTACTCTCTCAATAAATTCTGAAGCTTCTTCCATTATAGTTACATCTGCACCAAAATTTATATCAAAGATTTTATCAAACCCTAATTCTCTTAATGCCGCATAAATTTTTCCTGTTACATCAGTACCATATGGCATTTTAAATAATTCACCTATTGCAGCTCTTACTGCTGGAGCCATGGCTACTATAACATGCTTATTCTCATCTTCTAAAGCCTCTTTAACTCTATCTATATGACTCTTTTCTTGTAATGCTCCTACTGGACATGCAGCCACACATTGTCCACATAATAAACAGTTTGTTTCGTCAAAACATTTACCTTCCTTAGCCTGTACTTTTCTATCTGTACCTTTTCCTGCAATTTCTATCATTCCAGTACCACTATGAGTTTTACATGCTGCTACACATCTACCACATAGAACACACTTACTTCTATCAATAATTATTGACTTGCTTCTATCATCAACATACTGTGTTTTATCTTGTATAACAAAAGGAGTGTTGGCTTTTGCCTTAGTTTTTATAACTAACTTTAAAAATTCACAATTTTCTCTTCTTGGACATGGTCCACATTTGAATTCATGCTTGTCTAAAAGCATTGACACTCTCATTTTTACTCTTTCTTGTACTTTTTCTGTATTGGTTCTTACAACCATACCTTCTTCTGCCTTTGTTAAACATGCTAAAGATAAATTATTTTTACCTTCTATTTCTACTGCACACACACCACATTTACCTACATTGCCACATTCATTTAAATAGCATAGAGTAGGTATATCAATGCCATTTTCTAAGGCGGCTTTTAAAACTGTTTTTCCCTCTTCTACCTTAACTTCCTTTTCATCAATAATTAAATTAATCCTTAATAATATACTCCTTTTATAATATTGTTACTTTTTTAACAAAGAAAAGCAAAAAATCCTTGTTAATATTTTATCAAATTTACATATAAAAATAAATACAAAAAGATAATTATTTCACTTTTAGCGTTAGAGTATAATTTTAGTAGGCACAAAAGGTAATAAAAACCATATAAAAAAGG
>CAZPRO010000090.1:0-9113 GCA_964588775.1 uncultured Clostridium sp. | reverse complement strand
TGCCTCTGAATGGTTTGGAAAAGATGTAACAAATGATTTAAGTTATAAAATGAAAAATTATTGGAAAAGAACAAGATTAAAATAGTTATGAATTTTATGCCTGTCATAAGTTTTTTGCAGGTCTTTTTATATATTTACATGGAATTGTTAATTTTTTGCAAAATGATTACATGGCATGTTAGGTTTGTAGTGTACAGGCTTAACGTGCTTTTTATGGTGCATCAAATGTGATTATATTTTAGCATTAATTAATACAGTTATATGACAACAGTTGAATATAGGCTTGCAAGTATGACCAAATAAAGAATGTGCTAAAAAGTATTGACAATCCAAAAAATAAATAGCAAATTGTAAGATAAGCTATTGTAGAAAAGGGGGATAAAGATGAATAAATCAGATGGGAATCCAGAAAATAGTGTTAAAGTGTGGAGAGATTTTATCTATAAAGATAATAAGTCAGATAAATTTTGGAGTATTTATTATATAAATGGTTCATTAGAGTATATTGTAAATTATGGTAAAAGTGGTTCTGAGGGAAGATTTAATAGAAAGATTTTTGATAATGAAAAAACATGTAGAAATATGGCAGAGAAACTGATGTGTGAAAAAATTAAGAAGGGTTATATTGAAGATTTTTCTAGGGAAGATCATAAATATTTTGATATTGAGCCTTTTGGATTGTCTAATAGTACAAGCCATCCTAATTTTAATGAATATTTTAAGAGTGATTTTTATTATGATTGTGGAAGTGAAGGAGCACCTTTTGGAAATGATAATGGAAATGATGTATTAAAAATTATAGAGGAACAATATTTAAATGGAAAAGTTGATATAGATGCAATTCCAAGAAAGATTGTAGAAGAAATTTGGGGTATGATATATGTTGAACCAAAGGATGTTAGTTTAGAAGATATTAAAAAGCTAATAGAGCTCAAAGATGAAGATAATATTCTTACAACTGATCAAGTGATAATTGCTGCAGCTTTTGGACAAATAAAAATTACTGGATATATTAGTGAATGTTTAAAGAAAAATGTTCTTTTATCATTGAAGCGAATAAAGCTTTTATGCAGTTTATGTAATTGGAATTTTTTGGAGTATTATGACATTATGAAGGCTGATCTTGAAAATTTTAGGAAACAAAAAGATATAACTTTAAAACAACTTATACATAAAAAATATAAACAGAAATACTTTAATGAATGTAAATTTATTTGGAAAAATTATGTTCCCAAAAGCGGGCAGTCAAATGTTCTTCAAGGAGAGCTGTTAAGGGAGCTTGAAAAGCTGCGTTTTGAAGCTCAAAATAATGGGAATATGAATTGGGACAATGATTTTTCGTATTTTTGTGATTTTATAAAAGAAACTCTTTGTAAGCAAAGTATATATTCTGATGAAGAGAGAACAACAATTACATTAGTGCTGAACTATATTAAAGACTGTGGTAATTATGCACAACAATATAATAATCAACAGATTCCAGAGGTTGAAGTTGATGCAGAGAGAATTGCTTATACTGAAGATAATTTATATGATATAATTGCCGATGCTATTGGTTTATTTCAAATTAAAACACCTGAACCGATTCCTTTCAAACCAAATAGTAAAATCAAGCGATAAATAAAAAGAGTGCTACACAAAATAAACTTTTACTTAAAGATTGTTGGATTTTGAAAGTATGAAGAAGTTCATCCTCTTAAGTCCCCATATTTAATTGGACAATAATGTGTATCAGCATTAGCTTTTAAGCCGCCAAAAGTTTTTTTCTTGTATTTAGTGTCACCTGCTGCATCAACTCAATTTGCAGCTTCAATTGAAAAAGATGCATCAAGAGCAATTGAACTTATTGCCATAGTAATTTCTCCTTTCGGTACATAAATCTTGACGAGGTATATATTTCTTAGCAAAGAATGAGCTTAGAAATATAGCCCATATTCTAAAAGAATATGTTCCTTAATATACTAAGAACCATTTTTAATCTACTGCCAATATTTTTTAATTCCACATTATATATATGGTTGAAAATGGTGGATTATAGATTACATTAATAAAAATAGTATATAGGATAAAAAATAGGTTTAATTTAACCTAAAAAAGTATATAATGAGAATAAGAAGTTCAAATAGAAATGGAGATGATAATATGATGGTAAATGTTAAGAATTTGGTTTCTATTACTGAAGCAAATCAGAACTTTTCAAAGGTTGCAAGAATGGTAGATGAAAATGGAAATGTAGTAATTCTAAAAAATAATGTTCCTAAATATGTTTTGATAGATTACAGCAAATTTGAAGAAGAAGGTTTTGCAGATAATAAAACTGTAGAAAAGGCAGCAGATGAAATTCTTGCAAAACATTTAAAAGCATTTGAGGAGTTAGCTAAATAATGTTGAGATTAAGTAGAGAACAGATAATATCACTACATTCAATGGCAATAAATAAAACTGGGGGATTAGATGGAATAAGGGATGAAGGCCTACTTGAATCAGCAATAAACTCACCATTTCAATCATTTGGAGGCGTTGAGTTATTTCCACACATTGAAAGTAAAGCAGCACATTTGGCCTTTAATATTATTAATAATCATCCTTTTCTTGATGGAAATAAAAGAATTGGAGTACTTGTAATGATGGTATTTTTAGATATTAATAAGATAAAATTGGAATGTAGTGATGAAGATATTATAGATTTAGGTCTTGGAACAGCAGAAGGCCGATATGATTCTGAATATATTGAAGAATGGATATATGATCATAGCAAATTTTTATGATAAATTGAGTGGAGTTAAGTTGGATTCATTTCATGGTCCAACTTTTGTGTTATTATGGCAGTGCATGCAGCATAGTTGAAAAAATATTGTTGTTTCTTTAGAAGTTATTTTTTTATAGATGGTAAAGGTTTAACTTATGTTTCTTGACCACAACAAACAATATTTTTTCTTTAATTATTGTAGCTTGTGGAAGCAAGGTGAAAAAAGTAAAAAAGCAAGCAGTTCCATCTTAACAGGTGGACTTGCTAACTTTCTTACTTTTTTTATTTGTATGGGAAAGCTGCACTTTCCATGGCACAACCATAGTTTCTATTTTATATATAGAGTTAGTTATTATGTTAATGCATGATATATTAATTTAAATTTAATGGTTTGTATATATGGATATAGTATGATTGGTTAATACATATACAGGTACTTTATATTATTGTATACATAATAATGTATATAGTTGTTGTATAGTAGATAGAAGTATTAATTATATTTGTTTTTCTTTGGGCACTTTACCCATCATCTAAAAAAGGACAGGTTATTACCTTGCAGCTTTAAGTCCACTTATTGTTTTATGGCAGGCTTCAACCAAAAGTGGACAAAGACTTGCATAGGATTAAACGAGTCCTTTATTTGGATACCCGATGGAGTGCTTGAGTTAATATTTTGATTTACATGTTTTGATGTTTTTTTATGGTGTAGTAGAAAATTCATAGTGTTGAGGTGCTGCTGGTAGTTACACAAAAAATGGCATAGTCACTGCGTGTCTATTGCTATCATTTTTTATGTACTTGCTAGTGTTGGAATTTAAATGGTATACAGATATAAAAGTATATCAATATTGTTTTGTTACAAGAGGTTTGCCTTTTTAGAATGAAAAATGGTATAATTAATATAATATGTTTAATTATGTAATAGGAATGTGAATTTAATATGAGAGGAAAATATTTGTGAATGATGTGGAATTATTATATATAAAGTTTATTGATGAAAAATCGTTTTTATATGGATTAGAAATTAATTTCTCACAGGACTTTAGGATTAGTTGTAAAGATAATAAAAAAATAGAAATAAAAAAAATAGAAAACCACAATATTTTTGATGGTAATATAGAGAATTTTAATGTGTTGATAGGAAAAAATGGATGTGGTAAGACTACAATACTCAATACAATATTTAAAGTATTGGATGGAAAGATTGGGAATGAAGAAACTAAAGAAAAAATAATTGTATTAAAAAAATACACATCAGATAATGAATATTATATATATATTTTTTGTTTTGATGATATAGAGTGTGTACCTAATGAGAGTATTCCAGAAGAAAAAATAAAAAAAGTAAAAGATGATTTTTTTATAGATATAATTCCTTTAAATCAAAGAGATGAAGATTATATTCAACAAACGTATAATAGAATATATATATCAGATTTTATGGATTACAGTATTGATTCTTCATCATTAAAACTGGAAGAGAACTATGCTTTAAATTACTCACCAGCCTATTTAATTGCTAATCCAAATGAATTTTTAAATATGGGTAGAAATAAAAGTATTATTCCAACAATGAATGCATTTAAGTTAATCAATAGAATACATGAAATAAATTTCATTGATAAAAATGATAATATAAAATTTTTAGAAGATGATATAAAAAAACCTGATTTAATAAAAATATCTTTTCTAAATATTGTAATCGATTTTGAGAATTTGTGTGAAGGAAGATATGGAAAAGGGAAATATGAAGATGAAAAGAAAATTTGTAATAATTTAAAAGGGATGAATATAAAAAATATTAATATTTTATGGTATCTGTATTTATTTTCAGCTGTTATGTGTATATTAGATTTATCAAAGTATCCTCAATACGAAGAAAAACTATTGAAAAATAAAGAATATAAAGACTTAAGTGGTGAAGAAACTAGAGATTTTATTAGTAAACACAAGGAAATGTTCTGGAAGAAAACAGAGGAAATCAGAACTGAATTCATAATAGGAAAAAAATCAATTGATGATTTAGAAAAAGAGATTCAATCTGCCATTACACAATGTAAAATAGAAAAATTTTATTGTGAAATAGAAGCTGAAGGTGAAGAAGATTATTTCTTAATTGAAAAAAAAATAGAGAGTGTATTTTCAAACTATAGGGAAATAAAAAAAATATATGAGCAAAGTAATGGAAATGGAACAATATCATTATCACTTAGTAAAGCACATGAGTTTTTAGGAAAATATTTACTATTAGTTAATAGAATAGATAATCCAGTATACTATTTATGTGATAAATCAATACCAAGTGAGATATCTTATCTTAAGAATAACAAAGTATTTTATTATAGCTCAGGAGAATCAGCCTTAATAAGATACTATACATATATAAAACTAGGTGTAGATAGAATAAAAGAAATAAATAAGGATGAGATATTATTTAATCATTTATTGAATAAGAAAACTAATATATTAATTAATCTTTTATTGGATGAGCCAACTAATTCAATGCACCCAGATATGCAGAAACATTTTATAAAATCACTTACAGATTATTTAAAAACTTTTGAAGACTGTAGATTTAATGTATTAATTACAACGCATTCACCCATTATTACAAGTGAATTAACAAGAAATCATGTAATTTATTTAAAAAGAGAAAAGGATAATAAGGTAATAAGTCTTACTGATGATGAGAAGCCAAAATCCTTTGCACAAAATATATATAGTTTATATAGAGAAAATTTTTATGTACAGAAAGGTCTTATTGGTACTTTTGCAGATAATATATTGATGAATATATATGAACAGATAAATGCTAATAATAAGAAATTAGAGAATAGTTCATATATAAGTTTATATAGTGAAGAAAATATTAAATATATAATATATGAAATAGGGGAACCAATAATTAGAGATAAATTTATTAGATGTTTAAATAATAATACTCTTAAGATAATAAATGAAATTAGAAATAGTCAAGAGATTGATAGCGAAACAAAACAAAATCTTATTGAACTTATAATAAAAAATAGAAAGTAAAGAAGTGAAGAAATGATAGGAATAAAAGTTAATGATAAACTTGTAGAAGAACATTATAAGGGAATAGAACAGCTTTTAGAAGGAAGAAAAAAATATACAATATCAAATATAAATAAATGGATAAAAAAAATAACTGGAGATAAGTATTCTTTTGAAGAGGTAGTTAAAGCAAAAGAATTAGAAGAAATAATTAAGATAGTTAATGATACTAATATTAATAAATCACATATTGAAAAAGTTGATAATGGCAAGGGAAAAATAAAAGATAAAAGGGTTTTTGACTTAAAAGAAAACTATTGGATGTTAAACTTATATAAAGATTTCGCAAGTAAAGGAATTGATTTGAATGTAAATGAAAGAGAAATGTATGGTGCTTGGAAATTAGTAAAAAATCTAAAATTGGATGTATGCCCTTATTGTAATAGAAACTTTATTATAAACACTAAAATTAATTCGAAAGAAGTTACAAAGATAAGAAGAACAGCCCAGTTAGATCATTTTTATTCTGAAAGCCAATATCCTTATCTTGCTTTGTCATTTTATAACTTAATACCATCATGTCCTACATGTAATTTGTTTAAATTAGACAAAGATATAGGAGTAAATCCATATACTGTAGTAAATTCAGATGATAACATTAGATTTGATTATGATTTTAATGAGTCAATTAATGAAAAAATAATATCAACTGAATATAGAAGTAAGGAATTTGAACTTAATTGGAAATTATTGGGGTTAGAAGAGCTATATAAATCACATTCAAATTATTTAAAGGATTTACTCTCAAGAATTCAAATTTATAATTCAATATATAAGAGTGATATAGATAGTTTTCTAAATAAATTAAGTAATGGAGAAGAAAGTAGTAAAATAGAATTAAATGAGTTACCAAGAATTATTCTTGGTAACTATTATAAAGAGGAAGATTTAAGCAAACAACCGTTAGCAAAGTTAACAAAAGACATATATAATAGATACAAATAGACGTTACAGAAGTTTTTTGGAGAACGCAATTGTAGCATATAAAATAAAACAAGTAAAGGGATTAGGCAGGTTCCCCATTGACAGAGCCTGTAAATAATTTTGTGTATTCCTAACTTTCTCTAGGAAATAATCAAAATTTTTCAATTGTAATTTATTAAACGATTTTGTCTAAAACCGTAATAATCTATAACTTTTTTTTATTGCCTATATTGTATATTATCACCAAAATGTGGAGATAATATGCAATACGGCAAATATTTATTAGGACTTTTTTGTTAAGGTACTCTTAACTTTAGAGTCCTTTTATTATGTATTCTTTTCAAGGATATCACTAAATAGTATATTTAATTGATTAATAACTAAATCCCATTCTGAATAGCTTCTGGTCCATTTCTTAGCTACGCGTTGAACGGCTAAATATAACATTTTCATTAAGCTATCATCATTTGGAAATATCAATTTTGTTTTAGTTACCTTTCTGAATTGACTATTCAAACTCTCTATGACATTTGTAGTATATATTATCTTTCTTATGTTATCTGGAAAAGCAAAGAATGTACTTAAATTATCCCGATTATCTTCCCAGCTCTTTACTGCATTAGGATATTTGCTAGACCATTTCTCTTTTAATGATAGTAAATTATCCATAGCTACTTCTTCATTAACAGCTTTATATATTCCTTTTAAATCACTCACAAAAGCCTTCCTATCTTTGTATGGAATATACTTCATACTAGATCTTATTTGATGTATAATACATCTTTGTATTTTAGCAAATGGGAATGTAGCTCCGATAGCTTCCTTGAAGCCGTTTAAGCCATCAACACAAAAGATAAGTACATTTTGAACCCCTCTATTTTTAAGATCATTTAATACAGAGAGCCAAAACTTGCTACTTTCGTTAGCTCCGATCCAAATTCCTAAAACTTCTTTCTGACCATTCATATTCACACCAATCACTACATAAGCAGCTTTAACTACTATTTGTTTATCTTCTCTAACTTTATAGTGTATAGCATCCATAAATATAAATGCATAAGTCTTTTCTAGTGGTCTATTTTGCCATTCTGATACTAAAGGTAATATTCTATTTGTTATATTTGATACAGTTTCTGCACTTATATCTACTTCATATAATTCTCTTATCTGCTCTGATATATCTCTAGTTGTCATTCCAGTAGCATAAAGTCCTAGAATTTTATCTTCGATACCGTTCACGGAACGTTGATGCTTAGGTGCTATCTTAGGTTCAAACTCTCCATTTCGATCTCTTGGTATATTAAGTTCTACTGGTCCGAGTTCTGTTTTTATAGTCTTTTTTGAATATCCATTCCGACTATTATCATTATTTTTAGTTGTAATATCATATTTGCAATAGCCTAATGCTTCATCCATTTCGGCTTCTAATGCTTCCTGCAAGACATCTTTAAACATCTCTTTTAATCCTGACAATACTTCATTAGCATCAGTAAAATTCTGTTCCTTAATATATTCTCTCAATAATTCCTTCGACACGTTTCCCATAAAAAAACTCCTTCTTGTAATAATTTGTTATTTTGATTATTGCCAAGAAGAAGTTATTTTTATTCAGTTTACACAAAATTTTTTATACAGCCAATTTGTTAAACAGCTTTTACTTTTAAATTTTCATATATATCACTTACACATTTGCAGTCAGCATTGTAGCGATTGGCTAATTCAATTAATGTCTTTGCAAATGTATCCCTTTCATCCTTCTTTAAATCATTTTCATAATAACGCTGAAATGAAGTTTTGGTTTCATATGGAAATGCTTTTGCCTTATTATATGATTCTTCAACAATATTTAAAGGAAGATTTACTTTTTCCTTATCTGCAAGTAATTTTATCAGGTTCATTATAGATTTGACTTTTTGGCTTAAATCTTTATCTTCATATATTTCTCCAAGAGTTTTGTTATAGAACGAACTAACAAGTCCATATGCAGAAATAAACATGTATTTGCTCCATATTTCTTCATAGTTGGCAGAACTATATTCATATTTAATGTGAGCATTGTCAAAGAGTTCACATATTCTCTTTCCATCAGCTATTTTATCATTTTTTTCATTTCCAAATTTAATTATGCAGCTTCCGCCATTTTGAGCTATTATACCAGGTGATTCTATATGAGTTCCTATATATACACAGGCAGGATATATGATGCCTTTTTTTATAATATTTCTCACTTTTTCTGAAATATCAATTCCATTTAAAAGAGGTATAATTTCAGTATCTGGTTTGATTTTATGTACTAAATTATGTAATACATTTTCAAGGTCATATCCTTTAACTGCTATTAAGCAAACATCAATCATAGGCA
>CAZPRO010000089.1:0-9229 GCA_964588775.1 uncultured Clostridium sp. | reverse complement strand
AATTATTAACATGTTAGTATATTTATATACAGCTTTGTCAATAAATATATTATGTTAATATTTTTGTGGATAAAGCTGTTTATATATATTTTTTAATACATAAAATAAAAATTTTTTAATTAAATTTTGGAGGAAAATTGATGGATGCCGATCTTAAAGATTTGTGGGCAAAAACCCTTGAAATTATAAAAAGCGAATTAAGTGAAGTTAGTTTCAATACTTGGATAAAGAGCTGTGAGCCTATGTCAATAGACAATGATGTTTTAAAGATAAGCGTTCCAAACTCCTTTACACAGGATATTTTGAATAAGCGTTATAAAGTTTTAGTCGCAAATTCTATTAAAGCTGTATGTTCTAAACTCTATGAAATAAATTTTGTAATA
Source organism: uncultured Clostridium sp. (assembly GCA_964588775.1). Classification (GTDB taxonomy): domain Bacteria; phylum Bacillota; class Clostridia; order Clostridiales; family Clostridiaceae; genus Clostridium. The sequence goes on along the minus strand of CAZPRO010000089.1, from coordinate 8,846 downwards.
CTTTCCGATACATATCAAGACGAAGAAAATGAAACAAAATCTGAAAATAAAAAGTCAATAGTAGTAAATGATGAAATGTCATCCACCCTTAATCCAAAATATACTTTTGATTCCTTTGTTATTGGTAATAGCAATAGATTTGCTCATGCTGCATCTTTAGCCGTAGCTGAAGCACCTGCAAAAGCTTATAATCCATTATTTATTTATGGAGGTGTAGGACTTGGAAAAACCCATCTAATGCATGCTATTGGTCACTTTATATTAGAAGGAAATCCTAGTGCTAAAGTTGTTTATGTATCATCAGAAAAATTTACTAATGAATTGATTAATGCTATAAAGGATGATAAAAACGAAGAATTTAGAAACAAATATAGAAATGTTGATGTACTTTTAATTGATGATATTCAATTTATTGCAGGTAAAGAACGTACGCAGGAAGAATTCTTTCATACTTTTAATGCACTGCATGATGCAAATAAGCAGATTATTCTTTCATCTGATAGACCTCCCAAAGAAATACCAACTTTAGAAGATCGTCTTAGATCTAGATTTGAATGGGGATTAATTGCAGATATTCAAGTGCCGGATTTTGAAACAAGAATGGCAATTCTTAAAAAGAAGGCTGATGTGGAAAATTTAAATGTAGCAAATGATGTTATGGGATACATAGCTAGCAAAATAAAATCAAATATAAGAGAACTAGAAGGTGCTCTTATTAGAATTATAGCTTACTCATCCTTAACTAACAGGGAAGTTAGTGTTGATTTAGCTGCTGAGGCATTAAAAGATATTATTTCTAAAAAGCAGGGCAAGCACGTTACTATTGATTTAATTCAAGATGTTGTATCTAGTTATTATAATTTAAAAATCGAAGATTTAAAATCTCAGCGCAGAACACGTACTGTTGCTTATCCTCGCCAAATTGCTATGTATCTTAGTAGAAAACTTACTGATATGTCACTTCCAAAGATAGGTGAAGAATTTGGTGGTAGAGATCATACAACAGTAATTCATGCTTATGAAAAAATATCTGAAAACTTAAAAACAGATGAATCCTTACAACATACAATAGAAACTATTACAAAGAAATTAACTCAAAATTAATTAACAACTGTAGATAATAACTACATAATAATTTGTGGATAAAATAAAATTTGATTTTCCTGTGGATAAACTCATATTTTTGTATAAAATTTATCCACAATATTTTTGCATAAAATTTTGTGGATTTCTCTTGCTTTACAATAGTTATCAACATATTCACACTCCCTACTACTATTACTATATAAATAATTATCTATATATACTATTATCTATTACTTCTTATGTTAATAATTAAAGGAGGATTAATAATGATTTTCTCATGTGAAAAACAAAAATTCTTAGAAGGTATTACCATAGTACAAAAAGCTATTACTGGTAAATCAACTAATCCTATTTTGGAAGGTATTTTTATTTCAGCAAATGATTCTGAATTAACTCTTATAGGTTCAGATACAGATGTAAGTATTCAAACTAAAGTTGAAGCCAATGTTATAGAAAATGGAGAAATCGTCATTGATGCTAAAATATTTGCAGAAATAATAAGAAAACTTCCAAATGCAATAATTAAAATTGAAACAATGGAAAATAAAATTTTACATATAACTTGTGAACAATCTATGTTTGATTTAGTGTATATGAATACTGATGAATTTCCTCAATTACCAAAAATAAATGAAGATTTAAAAATATCTGTTAATCAAAGTATATTGAAAAATATGATTAAAGGTACATCATTTGCTATAGCTCAAGATGAAACTAGGCCTATACTTCAAGGTATTTTATTTGAAGTAAAAAACAAAACATTAAATTTAGTTGCACTTGATGGTTATAGATTAGCAATTAGAAGTGAATTTTTAGATACTGATTTAGATATTGAAGTTGTTATTCCTGGTAAAACCTTAAATGAAGTATCAAAAATTTTAGAAGATACCGATGAAATTGTATATGTAACCTTTACAAATAACCATATATTATTTAATTTAGAGAAAACAAAAATAATATCAAGATTATTAGAAGGTAAATTTATAAATTATACATCATTATTACCACAAGAACATAAATTACTTGTAAAAGTTGACAGAAGTAAATTACAAAATTCTATAGAAAGAGCTTCTCTTATGGGAAAAGATGAAAATGGAAATACTAATTTGGTAAAATTGAATTTTACTCAAGATAATCTTATAATTTCGTCTAATTCTCAATTGGGAAAAGTGAGAGAAGAAATTGCAATAAAATTGCAAGGTGAAGAAATAAAAATTGCATTTAATTCTAGATACTTAATTGATGTACTAAAAAACATTGAAAGTGAAGAAGTTATTATGAAAATGACATCAGGAATTACTCCTTGTGTTATTGAAGAAGACAATAATGATAATGCAAAATATTTAGTATTGCCAGTTAGATTAATGAGATAGGAGATTAAATATATAAATATGAACGAAGTAAAAATAGAAACAGAAATTATTAGATTAGATGCATTTTTAAAATGGGCTTCCATAGTTCAATCAGGAGCAGAAGCAAAAATATTTATACAAGACTCATTAGTTAAAGTAAATAATGAAATTTGCACTCAGAGAAGTAAAAAAGTAAAAAAAGGTGATATTATTAATTTTGAAAATATTGACTATAAGATAATATAATTATTTATGCTATAATTATTATAGGTGTATTTTATGTATATAAAAAATATAGGATTAATTAACTATAGAAACTATGAGACTCTGCAATTAAAATTAAACAAGAATGTTAATGTTTTTAAAGGTGATAATGCGCAAGGTAAAACAAATATTTTGGAATCTATTTATTATTGTGCATTTGCAAAATCTCATAGAAATTCAAAGGATAAGGAACTAATCAAACTAAATAATGATTCTGCTTATATAAGTATATTGATTGGTACAAAAAGATTAGATAAAAAAATAGACATAAATATACTTAGAAATGGTAAGAAAGCAATAACAGTAAATGGTATTAAAATAAGAAAAATAGATGAACTATTTGGAACATTTAATGTTGTTATGTTTTCTCCAGAGGATTTAAAGGTAGTAAAAGAATCTCCAGGGTTAAGAAGAAGAATGCTGGATATGGAAATTTCCCAAATAAATAAAAAATATTATTTGAATTTAGTGCAGTATAATAAAATTTTAAATGAACGTAATATAATTTTGAAAAATAGGAATATTGATAAGAATATGATTGAAATATATAATATTCAGCTGGCTCAATATGGTGATTATATTATTAAAGAACGGATAAAATATATAGATAGATTAAATTATTACGGAAAGGTAATTCATAGTGATATTACCAACAATAAAGAGGAAATAGAAATAAAGTACAATTCAACCATACCAAATACTGAAAATATTCAAGAAACTTTTTTAGAAAAATTGAGAAATAATTTTCAAAAAGATAGTGAGAGAGGGATAACTTTTGTTGGTCCCCACAGAGACGATTTTAATATATATATAAACCACATGGATGTTAAAGTTTTTGGATCACAAGGGCAACAAAGAACTTCTGTTTTAACAATAAAGTTTGCAATTTTAAATATAATAAAAGAAATTTTAGGAGATTATCCTGTTTTGTTATTAGATGATGTTTTATCAGAATTAGATGTTAATAGAAAAACATATATATTAAATTCAATTAAGAATATTCAAACAATTATAACTTGTACTGGTATGGAAGATTTAAAAAATTATATAAGCGGTGATGGAAAAATATTTGAAGTATCAAATGGAAAAGTTTTAAGTTAACCCAAAGGAGGAGCATTTTATGTTTTTGCATCTCGGAGAAAATGTGGTAATTTCAGCTGAAAATATAATTGGTATATTTGATTTAGAAAGTACTAAATATAGTTCAGATACAATACAGTTTTTGAGATTAGCTGAAGAAGATGGTTTTGTGGAAAGAGTAAATGATGAAAAACCAAAATCGTTTATTTTAGCAGAAGTTGCTCATGTTAGTAAGATATATTTATCACCTATATCATCAACTACATTGATTAAAAGAATCGGAATATATAACAAATTTTAATATTTTATGGAGTTTAGGAGGAATCTGATTTGGAACAAAGTAATAAAAGATATGATGAAAATCAGATACAGGTACTTGAAGGTTTAGAAGCAGTAAGAAAAAGGCCTGGAATGTACATTGGAAGCACAAGTTCAAGGGGACTTCATCATTTAGTTTATGAAATAGTAGACAATAGCATAGATGAAGCTTTAGCTGGATATTGTAGTAAAATATTAGTAGTCATTAATGAGGATAATTCAATAACAATATCAGATGATGGTAGAGGTATGCCTGTAGGAATGCATCCTAAGATGGGAAAATCTACAGTTGAAGTTATTATGACTATTTTACATGCTGGAGGAAAATTTGGAGGCGGTGGATATAAGGTGTCTGGCGGACTCCATGGTGTTGGTGCATCAGTAGTTAATGCACTTTCAGAAGAATGTATAGTAACTGTAAAAAGAGAAGGACATATATGGGAGCAAAAATATAAAAGAGGTAAGGTTCAAAATGAACTTCAACAAATAGGCGATACAAGTGAGACTGGTACAACAACGTATTTTAAGCCTGATTCTGAAATTTTTGATGAATTAATATATGATTTTGAAGTTTTATCTCAAAGATTAAGAGAGTTAGCATTTTTAAATAAAGGTGTATATATAAAGCTTATAGATAAAAGGGAAGAACAAAAAGAAGAAGTTTTTCATTATGAAGGCGGAATAAAATCCTTTGTAGCATATTTAAACAGAAACAAGACACCTCTTCATGAAGAACCAATATATATTGAAGGTATAAAGGGTACTACGTCTGTTGAAGTTGCTCTTCAGTATAATGATGGATATACAGAAAATTTATTTTCTTTTGCTAATAACATTGATACCGTTGAAGGAGGAACTCATTTAGTAGGATTTAAAGCTGCATTAACTAAAGTTTTTAATGATTATGCTAAAAGGTATGGATACATAAAAGAAAATGACAAAAATTTTTCTGGTGAAGATATAAGAGAAGGACTAACAGCAGTAATTTCTGTAAAAATAGAAGAACCACAGTTTGAAGGACAAACAAAAACTAAACTTGGAAATAGTGAAGTAAGAGGTATTGTTGATTCTATTGTTAGCGATAAGGTTAGTATATTCTTAGAAGAAAATCCAAATATAAGCAAAATGATTGTTGATAAAGCAATAATGGCAGCAAGAGCAAGAGATGCTGCTAGAAAAGCAAGAGAGCTTACTAGAAAATCTGTATTAGAAAGAACATCACTACCAGGAAAATTAGCAGACTGTTCTTCAAAGGATCCAAAAGAATGTGAGATATATATAGTCGAAGGGGATTCAGCTGGAGGTTCTGCAAAACAAGGAAGAAATAGAAGATTTCAAGCAATTTTGCCTTTAAGAGGAAAAATATTAAATGTTGAAAAGCAAAGATTAGATAGAATTTTAAATGCAGATACAATAAGGTCAATGGTTGCTGCTTTTGGTGCAGGAATAGGAAATGACTTTGATATAGAAAAAATAAGGTATGACAGAATTATAATTATGACAGATGCTGATGTTGATGGAGCACATATTAGAACACTTCTATTAACATTCTTTTATAGATATATGAGAACTCTTGTTGATGAGGGCCATGTTTATATAGCACAGCCACCACTATATAGAGTTGCAAAAAATAAAAAGAATTATTATGCATATAATGATGATGAATTAAATGCTATTTTATCAGAAATTGGAGGAAAAGATAGCTCAACAGATATTCAAAGATACAAAGGTCTTGGAGAAATGAATGCAGATCAATTATGGGACACAACAATGGATCCTGAAAAGAGAATTTTGTTAAAGGTTAACATAGAAGATGCAAAGGCTGCAGATGATATATTTACTCTGTTAATGGGTGAAAAGGTTGAGCCAAGAAAAGAGTTTATTCAAAAGAATGCTAAAAATGTTAGCAATTTAGATATTTAGTACTGAATAATATGAGGTGAAGTACATGGAATTTAATGAGGGAAAAGTAATACCCGTAGATATAAAGAGTGAGATGAAAAAATGCTATATTGACTATGCTATGAGTGTTATAGTAGGTCGTGCCCTTCCAGATGTAAGAGATGGATTAAAGCCTGTTCATAGGAGAATATTATATTCACTTCAAGGATTAGGTTTAACACCAGATAAAGGTTATAGGAAGTGTGCTAGAATTGTCGGAGATGTATTAGGTAAATACCATCCACATGGTGATAGTTCGGTATATGATGCTTTAGTAAGACTTGCACAAGATTTTTCAATGAGATATATGCTTGTTGATGGGCATGGAAATTTTGGTTCTGTTGATGGTGATAGTGCTGCTGCTATGAGATATACAGAAGCAAAAATGAATAAAATTGCTGTAGAAATGCTAAGAGATATAAATAAAAATACAGTTGATTTTATGCCTAATTTTGATGGAGAAGAAGAAGAACCAGTGGTTTTACCATCAAGATTTCCAAATCTTTTAATTAATGGTTCATCAGGAATAGCTGTAGGTATGGCAACTAATATTCCACCACATAATTTAGGTGAAGTAATAGATGGAACTATTATGCTTATAGATAACCCTGAAGCTACAGTATTAGATCTTATGACAAAGGTTAAAGGACCTGATTTTCCAACTGGTGGAATTATAATGGGAAGGGCAGGTATTAGGGCAGCTTATGAAACTGGTAAAGGAAGAATAGTAGTAAGAGCTAAGGCTGAAATTGAAGAAGAAAATTCAAAACATAGAATAGTTGTAACAGAAATACCATATCAGGTTAATAAAGCAAGATTAATTGAAAATATTGCTGATTTAGTTAAAGATAAAAAAATAGTTGGAATATCCGATTTAAGAGATGAATCTGACAGAGATGGTATGAGGATTGTAATAGAACTGAAAAAAGATGCAAATCCTAATGTCATATTAAATTTATTATATAAGCATACTAAATTACAAGATACGTTTGGAGCAATATTACTTGCATTAGTAGATAATGAACCTAAAATATTGAACTTAAAAGAAATTTTAAATAATTACATTGATTTTCAAAAAAATGTAATTACAAGAAGAACTATTTTTGATTTAGAGAAAGCAGAAGCAAGACTACATATACTTGAAGGATTTAGAATTGCATTAGATAATATTGATGAAGTGATACATATTATCAGAGATTCTAAGACATCAGAAATTGCTAAAAATAGATTAATGGAGAAATTCGACTTAACAGAAAAACAATCTCAGGCAATATTAGAAATGAGATTAGGAAGATTAACTGGATTGGAAAGAGATAAGATAGAAAAAGAATATATAGAAATACAATTACACATAGAATATTTGAAGTCCATTTTAGAAAGTGAAGAAAAGTTATTAGGAGTTATAAAAGAGGAACTTATAGAAATTAAAAACAAATATTCAGATGAAAGAAGAAGTCATATAGAAAAAGTAGTTAATGAAATTGATATTGAAGATTTAATTGCTGAAGAAGATGTTGTTATAACATTAACTCAATCTGGATATATAAAGAGAATTGCAGCAGATACTTATTCAGCTCAAAGAAGAGGTGGAAAAGGAATTCAGGCTATGACTACAAAGGAAGATGACTTTGTAGATCATATAATGATAGCATCTACCCATTCTGATGTGTTATTCTTTACCAATAAAGGTCGTGTATATAAATTAAGAGCTTATGAGATACCTGAGGCAGGACGACAGGCAAAAGGTACTAACATAATAAACCTTATAGCCATAGAACAGGATGAAAAAATTCAAACAATTTTAACAATTAATGATGGCAAAAAAGAAGGTTACTTATTTATGGGTACTAAACATGGAATTGTTAAAAAGACGCCAATAAGTGATTTTAAAAATTTACGAAAGAGTGGTTTAATTGCTATCAATTTAAGAGATGGTGATGAATTATTAAAAGTAAAGAATACTTATGGTGATGCAAATATAATTATGGTTACTAAAAATGGCTATGCATTAAAATTTAATGAGCAAGATGTAAGATCAATGGGAAGAGCTGCATCAGGAGTTAAAGCTATTAATTTAAAAAATAATGATATGGCTGTGTGTATGGATATAGCTGTTGATGGGGAAGAGTTATTAGTCATTAGTGAAAATGGTTATGGTAAGAGAACACCAGTAGAAGATTATAAGGTACAAAATAGAGGTGGAATAGGCTTAATAACATATAAAATAAGTGATAAAACTGGTAAAATAGCAGCTGCTACAGTATGTAAGACAGATGATGAATTAATGCTTATTAATACTAGTGGTGTTGCTATAAGAATTAATATATCAGATATATCTGTTACAGGAAGAGCTGCAATGGGTGTAAAAGTCATGAGAACATCTGAAGAAGAAAAGGTAGTTGCATTAGCTAAGATATTAAAAGAAGATGAACAAGAAACAATAGATGAAAATAATTAAATAGAATAAAAAATAGATGATTAGTAAGAGAGAATAAAAATTACTGATTATCTATTTTTTTATTAATATAATCCTATCCACGCGTATCATTATAAGAATAATGGAGAAAATTAAAGCAAATTAAAATATGAAACATATAAATTCAAAATATGAATAATAATAAGAAGTTTTATGGTTCCTTATATGATAATATAAACTACGTTGCTAAGGCATATGAAAAAACAACAAAATTAAGCAAAAAAAAATTTAAAAAAGCTGTTGACATATGTAAAAACAAGTGATAAACTAAATGAGTCGCTTGAGGGCGATAAAGAAAATTTGGTCTTTGAAAATTGAACAGAATATAA
>CAZPRO010000088.1:0-9485 GCA_964588775.1 uncultured Clostridium sp. | reverse complement strand
TAGGGGGGCGAAATAATGGATCAAGAAAAGAGATTACATATAAGTAACATTATTGTGTTTTTTATTTTAATTTCTTCAGTAGGACTTAGAAGTATAGTAGATGCTATGTTTAATGTACCTGCTTATGCAGTTAAATCATTATTGTTTGCAGGAATAATTACATTAGTTCCTATTGGTATACTGATTTTTAAAAAGGTTAATGAAAAAATAGCAATGATAAGTTGCCTTATAGCATTGACTATATTTATAGTTGTAATGAATATTACAAATCCATGTCTTGCAAATTATAATCTTTTATTTTATGCAATGTTTGTTTGTATTTTTTATCAAAATATTATAGCAACACTGTATACAAGTATAAGTTCTATGATATTGTCTATATATTTTTTTACTGCATACAAATCAACAGTATTTAGTGGCATTGATACAATTAAAAATTTGCCTTTTATTGTTTTATATTTTTTCTTTGGCGGAATTATATTTTTACTTTTAAATCATACAACTAAAAAAATGTACAAGAATATAGAAGATGCTAAAAAGGAAGCAGAAGAATCTGGTTTAAAAAACAAAAAAATATTAGATAAAAGCAAACAACAATCAGCAGAACTTAATGTTAATAATAATATTATTAAGGAAAGTATTATATCTACAACAGAATCAACAAAACAAATAGAGATGTTATCTAAAGAAGTTTCATTAAAAGCATCAACAGAAGCGGATATAATAAATGATATAAAATTAAAAATTAAAGAGGGAAATAATGACATTAAAAACATGAAATTATCTACTCAAGAGATGACAAACTTGTCAAACTCAACAAATAATACAGTTATTAAGGGTATGGAAAAGATGAATGGACTGAATTTAAAAATAACTGATGTTAGGGATAATATGAAAAATATGTCAGTAACAATGAATGAGCTTTTATCAATGAATGATGAGATAAATGGAATTCTTGAATCATTAAATGAAATAACAGAACAAACAAACCTCTTAGCATTAAATGCATCTATAGAAGCAGCAAGAGCAGGGGAACAGGGAAAAGGCTTTGCAGTAGTAGCAGAGGAAGTAAGAAAACTTGCAGAGAATTCTAAAAATTCCACAAATAAAATAGAAAGTATTCTTGGAAGTTTTTCAAATAAAACAGAAGAAGTTAAGAATAAGATGAACAATGAAAAAGATTGTATAGAATCATGTACAAAAGATTCTGATGAAGTAATGCATTTATTTTCTGATATGAAATCTAATGCAAATCAAACTTTAGAAAAATCTAATAATGTAGACCAAAAAGCTGATAATTTAGAAAAATATTTAAATGATACATTATATAAAATGAATGAAGTAAGCAATAATGTGGACCAAACAGTAGTTTCTACAGAAGAAATTTCATCAAAAATAACTGAATTATCAAACAGTATGGAGAAAGTATCGGAAAGATATGATGAAATTGATAAAATAGCTAATGATATGAATGTATTAGCAGAAGAAATTTAATAGAAACTTGGGTAAATGCTGGTTAAAGATGAAATCAAAAAGGACTGTCTATTATAGGATTTGAAAATCTGATAAGGACAGTCTTTTTTCTTTTTTAGGTAAGAAAATGGATGATTTAGAATTTTAGAAAGAATAAAGATTATATCATATATGAAGATTTTTGTTTGGATTTAAATAGTATGTTATTATATAAATAGAATAAAAAGGAGGTCACAATGTCAGATATTTTACAGGAATTTTTGGATAAATATAAGAAAAAAACAATTTTATTAAGTGAGCTTGAAAAAGCAGTTCCAGGTAATATGTCATATGAAGAATTTGCAGAAAATATTAATAAACTTATAGCAAGTAATGTATTAACTGAAGTTAATCCTAAAAATAATAATGGAAAATCTATTCCTTTGTGTATGAAATATAAAATTAATAAATATGAACTGAAAAAAGATAATATAGAAGAAATTAAGCAAATGAGTTTCAAAGTGCATAGTGCTGTTAATCTTCAAGAATATTATAAACTCAATATATGTGAATTTGAAAACGATAAAAAATACATAGAAATGATTGATAAATATCTTAAAGCAAATGGAATTCCAAGTAATTATGTCACTTCTCCTGAACGTTCATTTAACATAACTGGAGATGAAAAATGGATTGATGAAAAGGGAGGGAAAAAGATACTTCAGCGTTTAGAAGTATATGATTTGGTAAAAATTATAAACATAAGTGATCCATTAATGTTTACAGTAAACAGCAGATGTATAGATGATGAAATTCATTATCATCTTATAGTAGAAAATAAAGCAACATTTCTTGCAATGACTGACTATATATATGAAACAAAATTTACTTCATTAATTTTAGGATATGGATGGAAAATAAGTGGAAACATATTTATGCTTGAAAAACAGCTTAAGCTTAAAGGCAGAAATATAATATATTATTTTGGGGATTTAGATAATGAGGGAATCTCAATATATAATTCATTAAGTGAAAAAGCAGAAGTTGTTCTTGCAGATAAGTTTTATAAGGCATTAATAAAAAAGCCCTTAAGCTGTGGAAAAGAAAATCAGAATTTTAATGAAGAAGCAGTAAACAAATTTTTAAAATATTTCAATGGGGAAGAAAAAACATACATTTTAAATATGCTTAAAAATGGTAAATATATGCCACAGGAAGCTTTAGATAAAGAAGAATTAAAAAACATATGGAAAGAATTAATATAAACTTTCTGTTAAAACTGTATATGGAGGTATTTTATTGGATATAGAATTTAAAAATGTAGTTGAAAATTACAGAGAAAGAATAGCAAGACTTGCATTGTTTGATCCTCTTTATAATCTGTCAAAAAAGAAAAGTGTTGACAGAAGTGATAAAATAATTGATTATTTTGGACTTGGAATGCTAAGTCTTTTATTCTTTTTTGAAAATATGCTTACACGAAATAAAAAGACAGGAGTTCGTGAACTTGCAGATTTTTTGAAAAATAATACAGAAGAGTTTATTGACCTTGATGATGATGGATTTGTAAAAGCTGCCAGATACATAGTTGAAACATTCAGACCTGCAAGTGGTCGAAGAAATACAAAGGAATTCTTTAATTATGAGACAAAGGTTCAGGATAGTATCCAGTACTCAATACTTAAGGCTGCACGTGCAGACCTTCAGTCTAATGTACAGTATTATGTTTTAGATGAGCAGGGACTGGAACTTATTTTTGCAACAAAGGAATACTTTAATGAATTTCAGCTTTCCATAAATCAGCTTGTTTTAAGAAAGCAGCTTGAAAAGGGTGAATTTGTTGGTGCATTAAGGCAGATAAATGAAATGAGTCTGGATGTAAAAAATCTTGTGGACAGAATTGTAAAAATAAAGCATGAAGTTAACAGAAACATTATTTCAAATGAAACATATGAAAGATATAAAAACATTATTGAAGATATTAATTCAAGACTGACACATGAAAATGAAGAATTTGAAGAATTAAGACAGTTTGTACAAGAAACAAAAGAAAAGATTACAGCTGATAAAGAAAGAGATGAAGACAAAAAAGCTTATGACCTTATTCTTCAGATTGACAAAGAACTTGGACAGGTACATTATGAGCACAGTCTTCTTCTTAAGGAAAGTATAGTTTTAAAAACTTCTGCCCTTGAAGCAGCACAGGAATGTTTATATTATGCAGGAATTGATTCTTTTAATTTTAACAATGAAATTACTGTAAGGATATTTTCGTCTCCCCTTCCTTTAAGCAGTGTAAAAACTCTTATAGAGCCTTTTTTATATTTAGAAAGAAAAAAGTCATGGTCGCCTCTTACTGTATTTTCACCTCAGCGTATTGAAAATAATAATGCATCTCATAAATCAGACAGTTTTATGGAACCTGAAAAAGAAGATTCTGCCCACAATGATTTAAAGATTCTAAGTAAAAAATTCATGGAATTTGGAAAGCTTCTTTTAAATGCTATGGAGGGTAGAAGAACAATAACTTTAGAAAACTTTATAGAATATATAAAAGGCCAAAATAAAGATGTATTAAATGAAAAAAGTTTTTATCATTTATGGATTATACTGCATCAGAAATCGCCAGTCATATTTGATAATGACAATGAAGATGAAGAACTTCTTCTTGGAAAGTTTTATGCATTATTTAAAGATAAATGTAAAATTTTAAGCATAGAAGAACGCAGAAATGTATTAAAACCATGCCTTAGATTTAAAATAAAAAATATGATATTCAGAATGGAGGATGAATAAGTTGTTATATAGTAATGAACAGATAATGAATGCTTTTAAACTTTTCCTTATTTTATCTGGAAAAGGATGTGCAGGAAAAGATGAACTAAGGCTTTATATTGCAGATGATACTATAAGAGGCTTAGTTGATCAGTTTGCAAAAGAGGCAGACTGTACAGTTTTTAGTGCAGGGGACAATATTTATATGATTCCTCTTTCAAAAGATTCAATATTTCATGTTTCAAATGAACATATAAAGAAGGAATATCTTACAAAAGCACAGGTAAATCTTGATATATATCTTATGTATCTTTCAGCAATTGTACTTTTTGGAGAATTTTATGACAGTTATTCATCTACAGAGCCTACCCGTGATTTTATAACTCTTTCAGAATGGCTTGAAAGTATAAATGAAAGAATTGAATCTTTATCTGAACATGATGAGGAAAAATTAAAAGAACTGGATAAGGAATATGATTATAACTGGACTCTCCTTTCAAAGAAATGGACTGATATGGATGAAATAAAAGAAACATCTAAAAAGCAGGATGGAAGAACTGTAAGCAGAGTTAGTTTTTTAAATCAGGTTAAGAACTTTCTTTCAAAGAATGAACTTATATGTGATATTGGAAATAATGAAATTGAACTTACAGAAAAAGCAAAAATAATAGTTCAGAGATATTATATGGAATACGACTACAACAGAGGAATACTAGACTTTATGTATAAACTGGATAATAAAGAGGAGAGTGATATTTAAATGCCAGCAATATCTAAAATAAGATTTACTAATGTCCTTTATGAAAATGGTGATAAAAGATATAATGATGACATTTTTGAATTTGACGGACAAAATGGTGCAGTTCTTCTTGAAAATGGCGGAGGAAAGACAGTATTTATACAGACAGCACTTCAGGCAGTAGTACCAAATGTGGAAGTTGCAGATAGAAAGATGAAAAATACTCTCCTTCTTGAAAACAGCCCTGCACATATTGCTATTGAATGGATAATAAATGAAAGACCAAGAAGATATGCGATTACAGCAGTAACATTGTTTATAAACAATAACAGTTTAGACAGCTACAAGTATGTTTATGAATATGATGAAGGGGATGATGAATCCATTGAAAATATTCCATTTGTCATAGAAGATATTAATAAAACCAAAAGACCAAGCAGCAAAGATGAAATAAATGATTATTACACAAAAATGTCTCAGAACAGAATGAATGCCCATACATTTTCAACAAAAAAAGCTTACTGTGACTATATTGAAGACAACTTTAAAATAATACCATCAGAATGGAGTAAAATTGCAGAAATAAATGGTGCAGAAGGCGGAGTTGAAGAGTTTTTCAATTCGTGTAAAACAACAGGACAGCTTGTAGATAATCTTCTTATTCCTACAGTTGAGGCTTCAGTTGCAGGTGAAGGAACAAAGGCATTTGCAGATATTTTTGAAAAACAGCGTGAGCATTTAAAAAAATTAAAGCAGCTTAAGGTTCAGATAAAAGAAAGCAGAACTGTATGTGACAGAATAAACGGATATGTTGATATATATAAAAATTATTATGATACAGAATGCAGTGTACAAGAAAAAAAATCATATTTAAAGGCAGTATATGACTTTGAAAGTTATGAAAAAGAAGAAAATGATAGAAAAAATCAGTTAAATATACGTGAAAGTGAAGAAAATTTTCATAAAGAAGAACAATACAAAAAGAAAAAAGCATCATATGAATTAAAGCTTTTAAAAGATGAAATGAATGAAAAAGAAAAGCAGCATAAAAAATGGAGTGATGAGTATGAAAAATTTTCTAATGAACGCTATGAAATTTTAGAAAGATATTCAAATTTGAAGAATGCAGCTTTTAAACAAGAAATAAAAAGTGAAAATGATTTGGCAGAAGTTTATAAAAAGGAAATTAATGAACTTGAAAGTGATAAGGAAGTAAAGGATATACAAAAGGAGCTTGAACAAAATAGTGGAAATCTTAATGCTTACTTTAATAATGAAGAAAATAAGCTTAATACAGGTTTAAATGAAATAAGTCAACAGATTAGCCATGAAAATGAAAAATTGGAACAGGTTCAAAAAAGCCTTAAAGAAGTAAAAAATAGAAATGCACAGTTAATAAAAGAAAAAGATGAGAATGCAGGAAAAGTAAAAATTCTTGAAAGCGATATGGAAAAAATAGAAAATGCAGTTCTAAATAATAAAAACAAAGAAAACATAAAAGACTGTATGAATATATGGAAAGTTTCATTAGAAAATATAGAAAAGCGTCTTTATGATTATATAAATACCAGAAGTGTACTTAAAAATAAAAAGGAAGAAACCCAAAATGAACAAAATCTTTTAAGGCAGCAGCTTAAGGAGGAAGGCAGCTATAATGCCAGCTTAAATTCTGAAATAACAAGTGCTGCAGAAAAAATAGATAAAGTTTTAATGGCAGTTAAAGAATTTAAAACTGGATGGTTTAATTATGACAGGGAGTGCATTTATACAAAGCAGGAAACTATACTTTCTCAAATAGGAACAAGTCTTGAAATTCTTCGTGATGAAAAGGAAAAAAGCATAATAACTGAGAGAATAGCAAACAGATATAGTGATGATTATAAAGAAAGTGAATATTTTACTGCTGATTTTGTTCTTGAAAAATTAATTAAAAAATGGAGAAGTGATATAAGCTATATTGAAAGTGGAAGTGAATATATAAAAAAATATGCTGAAACCTTCAATATAAGTATAAAAAGTCTTATGGATATTTTCCCATACTGGCCTGTATGTGTTGTAACTTCTGAAGATGATGTTTTTAAGGTTAAGAGCAGAGCAGAAAAATGCAGTGATAATATTTCATATCCAATTATGATACTAAGTGAAAAAGAAGCTAAGCTTAAATTAAATAACAGCACCATAGAAAATTTTCATAATATTATTATTCCACATTTATGGAAAAACAGCTGTGATAAAGATTACTTCAATAAATGGAAAAGTGAAATTTTAAAAGAAGCTTTAGATGCTACAGAGAAAAGAAAAATTAAAGAAAAAGAATTTAATAATGTAAATGAACTTTTTAATAAGGTTCAGGCAATTTATGAGGAATGTCCTTATGAACATTATAGAGAGATTAATAAAAGCTATAAGGAATCTGAACAAAGACTCCAAACTATAAATGAAAGCATAAGACTTAAAGAAAAAGAAATTTTAGAAATTGATGAAAAAATAGAAAACTTAAATAGAAATGAAAATAATGATAATTCTGCAAAATATGAAATTGAGTCAAAAATTAAAAGTGGCAGGGAATATATTTTAAAGTGCAATGAAAGAGATAATCTTAAAATTCTTATAAAAAGATATGAAAATGAAATTTCAGATTTTTCTTTAGAAATAGAAAAATTTGAAAAGGATACAGAATTTATAAAAAATGAAATAAATAATAAAAATAATGCTAAAAATAAAATTAAAGATAATATTACAAAACTGCAAAATGATGAACTTTACATGGCAGTTAAAGAAAGTGACATTATTTTCTGTGAATTAAGCTTTGAAGCATTAAAAAAGATAAGAGAACAGTTAAATGACAGACTTAATAATAAAATAAATGACAGAAATGCACTTCATGAGAAAATTAAAAGCTGTCAAGAAAAGAAAAATCTAATTGAGAGGCAGTTTGAAGAATTTAAAGCTGGGCTTGAAGACGGTATAAATATAGATGAAGAGCTTCAAGTAAAAGAAGGCGACAGGGATGAGATTAAAAGTTTATTGGATAAGCGTAAGGAAATTGAAAAGTCTTTAAAGAAGATAAAAAAGCAATATGATGACAGTAAAAGTTCATATAATATAAGCAGCGGAGCTTATAAAACAGTAAAAGAAAATTATTTCAAGGATTATGATAATGTAATAGAATTTAATATTCCTAATGAAGAAATAATTAAAATGTTAGAAACAGAAAAGGCTGAAATTGACAAAAAGAAAAATGAACTGCTTTCACAGCAAAAGAAAATTAATAATGAAAGAAAAGATATAGAGGATGCATTATATAAACTTCAGCTTGCAAATGAAAAGGAGAATTTTATTCTTAATAATAATAAAAATTATGAGCTTTCAGAAGAGGAAAAATCTCAGATTCCTTATAAGAGAAATTCTATAATAAAGGGACATATAAATGAATATAAAAGTATTCTTGAAAGCATGAATAAAGAGAAAGAACATGTATCAAAAGAAAAGGATGAATTTATAAAGTTCTGTGAAAATAATATTAATGATATTAAACTTAAGGATATGGCTGTTTCAGGAGTTAGGATGAAAAATACATTATCTGAAATTGAAAAATGGCAGAACATGATGAATGAAAGAATATCAAGGGCAATAGATATGGCAGAAAGTGACATGCGAGAACATGATAAGGAAATACAGCAGTTTATAAACCACATTCATTCATATCTTGTAACAGTATGTGATGAACTGCGAAGCATACCAAAGAAGACAAGAATAAAAATTGATGATGCGTGGAAGGATGTCTTTGTATTTGATGTACCTTCCTGGGATGAAAAGGAAGGCAGGCAGAATATAAGTGAATATATAGATTTTATTATTGAAAAACTGGAAGATGAAAAGTTTAAGGATGAAAGCGGACTTGAAAATAGTGAGAAAATACGTACTGAAATAGAAAAAAGCCTTGTTACAAAACAGCTTTTAAAAGTAGTAATGGGAGATAAGGTAATAAAGGTTAAGTGCAGAAAAGTAACAAATGACGGAAAAATGCGCAGTGCACCTTTTTCATGGGAAATATCAAATAACTGGTCTGGGGGAGAAAAGTGGAGTAAGAATATGAGTCTGTTTTTAGGAATATTAAACTACACAGCAGAAAAGAGAAAACAGATAAAACCATTGATGAACAAAAAGCATTACAGAAGTGTAATTGTTGATAATCCATTTGGAAAAGCTTCAAGTGAACATGTATTAAATCCTGTATTTTTTATAGCAGAACAGCTTGGCTTTCAGATAATTGCACTTACGGCCCATGCAGAAGGAAAATTCATAAGAGCATATTTCCCTATAATTTACAGCCTGAAATTAAGAAATTCAAAAAATAATGTAACACAGATAATAACTAAGGAAAAAGAAATAAGATATGCTTATTTTAAGGATAGTGATGATGAAACTCTTATAAGAATGGGAGCTGCTCAGCAAACAAGTTTTCTTTAAAATAAGCTTTAAGAAGGAGAAAAATATGAGTTCTAAAATGTTAAAA
>CAZPRO010000087.1:0-9503 GCA_964588775.1 uncultured Clostridium sp. | reverse complement strand
TTCCAGTAATACTTTCTTATCAATACTTAATTTTTTTATATTAAGATGTATCTCTCTTTGTTCATGAGTAAGAATATATAATATCATTACCGCACTGGTCATATTGGAAATTACTGTTGCAATTGCCACTCCCACCACACTTAAATTACATATAATAACAAAAAACAAATTAAGTATTACATTTAATACACCTGCAATAATTAGGCAGATTAAGGGTCTTTTTGTATCACCCATACTTCTTAAAATTGCTGATCCAAAATTATAAATCATAATAAATGGCATTCCCACAAAATACAATCTCAAATAAATTCCTGCTAAATCTATTACATCTGCTGGAGTTCCCATGATTTCAAGAAGTATTCTGGTCATAAAAAATCCAAATACTATTAAAAACAATCCACTTATAATTGCTATCAAAACTGCTGTATGTACTGCTTTTGTAATTTTTTTCCTATTTACCTGTCCAAAATACTTTGCAACAACTACATTAGCTCCAACAGACAATCCAACAAACAAATTTATAAGAAGACTTATTACAGATTCGTTGCTTCCTACTGCTGCCAGTGCCTGATTACCTGCAAATCTTCCTACTACTGCAATATCTGCTGAATTAAATAACTGCTGAAGCATACTGCTTAATGCTAAAGGCAGTGCAAAAACAAGAATTTTTCCAAGAAGACCACCATTAAGCATATCTATTTCTTTGCTCTTTTTCATTTTGTTCTATCCTTTCTTTCTAAATCTAAATACTACTATACTACTTAAAGTGGACTTTATGTCAAATTTTTTATCTATTACCTATTCCTAATTCTTCCCTAGTCTTCCACAGGATTTTTAGTTCCCTTCAAATTCAGCTGATAAAAAACTAAATCAAGCCATTTTCCAAATTTATATCCTGATTTAGTTATTTTCCCTGAAAATGTAAAATATAATGGATATCCGCCTTTTTTCTTTTCCATAAACCATTGTTTCTTTTCAGTGAGAGTTTGAGGTTTATATGTATATAGTGCAGTTGTATTCAATATTGCATCATTATAAATTTCTAAAATATCTTCCAAATCTTTTTCTACTGCTTCTCTTATCATATTTATCAACTTCCCTCTTGCCTATTACTCCTTGCCTAAAGCCTGTAATTTTTCTTTTCTTCTTTGTTCCTTGGAAAACACACAGCCACAATAATCCTGTCTGTATAAATTATATTGTTGTGATAATTCTATTGAACGCTTATATCCATTTCTTTTTTTAAAATCAGAATACAAATATTTAACATTGCTGTTTTGTGACAGCCTTTTTCCTATATCATTTAATTTTTCTGCATTTTTAAATGGACTTATGGTGAGAGTGGTAGTAAAATAATCTGCTCCCATTTCCTGTGCCATCCTTAAGGTTTCTTTTAGTCTCAATTCATAACACTTAAAACATCTTTCACCACCTTCTTTTAAATCCTCAAGTCCCTTACAGATTTGAAAAAAAGCTTCACTATTATAAATTCCTTCTATTATATCCACTTTGTTTTTAAATTTCATATTTTTTATTAAATTTTTCTCCTCTTCAAGCCTCTTTTCATATTCTTCCTTGGGATATATATTAGGATTATAGTATAAAACTGTTATTTTAAAATATTGTGATAAATATTCTAAAACATAACTGCTGCATGGTGCACAACAGCTATGAAGCATTAATGATGGTGTTTGATTTTTTATTTCTAAATCCTGTATAATTTTGTCTAATTCTTTTTGATAATTTATTTTATTCATACCATACATTATATAATAAATAAATTATTTTGAATATATATTGAAATTTACAATTGACAATGAAAAACTTTATTCAGCATTAATAATTTTTAATGCTTTATCTGGATAATTTGTTATAATTGCTTCAATTTCATTATCTTTAAGATATTTCATTTCAGCTTCATCATTTACTGTCCATACATGAAGTTTTATATTATTTTTCTTACAATCTTCTATAAATTTATCATATTGAAGATTATAATTTGCTGGATGAAGTGTATCCACATTATGATTTTTCGCATATTTAATTATGTCTATCCATCCATCACAATATAAAAATCCTATTTGTGCATTTTTATCAATCTGTCTTATTTTTAAAACCGAATAATGATTAAATGATGAATATATTATTCTGTGCTGCATATTCATTTCTTCTCCTAAGGTTAATACCTTTTCTTCAATTCCTTTATAAAAAAATATTCCTGTTTTCAGTTCCACATTTATTTTTATATTATATGGCTTTAATAACTCATACACTTCCCTTAAGGTTGGAATTTTTGTATAAGGATATTTTTCATTTCCATTATTAAAATTGAATTCCTTAAGTTCACTTAAAGTATAATCTTTCACAAATCCTGTTTTATTACTTGTTCTATCTATCTTTTCATCATGTATTACTACAAGTTCATTATCCTTTGTAAGCTGAACATCCAGTTCAACTGCATCTGCCTTCATTTCTGCTGCAAGCTTAAAGGCTTCTAGTGTATTTTCTGGTGCATATGCTGACGCTCCCCTATGTGCCCATACTTCTGTCTTTTTCATTGAAAGTCACTCCCTTTTTCTTAACTAAAAATTTTAAAATACATAACTTAATTTGAAATTATATTAATGCTGATTTTATTATACTACTTTGAAAATTTTAATAATACCATTGGAAAAGGAGCTGTGCTAAACATCACAACTCCCTCTTTACTTACTTTTTTAATTATTAATAGTATTATATTCCTCTATTGATTTATTAATACCATCTGCCATTGCTTTTACAGCATCCTCTGGAGACTGTTTACCATTAAGCATATTTTCAATTTCAGTTTCAACAGTCTGTCTAGCTTCAGGGAATACGCTAAGAAGTGCACCTGCAGATTCTGGTGTTGAATCATGAAGCTGGTCTATAGCTGTCTGGAACTGAGGATATTCTTTCATGTTATCTTTATAAACCTGTTCATTTTGAGCTTCTGTTGTTACTGGGAAGTAACCTGTGTTTGCATTCCAGTAAGCCTGAGATTCTGGAGAGATTAAGAATTTAATGAATTCCCATGAAGCAGCCTGTTTTGCATCATCTTTATTATCTAAAGCCCAAAGTGATGCACCACCAATTGAAACTCCGCCTTTAGAACCATCTACTACGCTTGGGAAATATGCAGTACCAACTTCGAATTTACCATTAACATCCTGAAGAATTTGTTTTAATGAAGCAGTTGAACCTAAAGTCATTGCTGACTTACCAGCTGAAAAATCTGCAAGACCTGAATCTCCACCACGTCCAACATTTAAAGTACATCCTTTATCATAAAGGCTCTTCCATGCAGTTAAAATATTTAATGCAGCACCATTGCTGTCAAATTCAACTTTTGATGCAGCTTTTGTTCTTCCGTTACCATTATCTGCATAAGTAAGTCCCTGCTTGCAGATGAATTGTTCAAAGAACCATCCGTATATTCCAAGAGATATTGCATTTTGAGCTCCACCTTTGCTTGTTAATGCATCAGAAGCTGCTTCGATTTCTGCAAAACTTTCTGGTGCTTTATCAATTCCAGCTTTAGCAAACATATCTTTATTATAGTAAAGAATTGGTGTAGATGAGTTAAATGGCATTGAATATAATTTGTTGTCTACAGTATAGTATGCAGCTATGTTTGGTTCAATCTTTGATACATCATAATTGTCCTTATCAATAAGATCCTGCATTGGAACTATCCATCCACTGTCTATCATAAATCTTGTACCAATATCATAAATCTGTACTACATCAGCTCCCATATTTCCAAGCTGAGCACTTTTTAATTTATTAATGGAGTCATCATATTCGCCTTGATATTGTGCATCAACATGTATTCCCTTATCATTCTCATTATTAAATTTATCTACAAGATAAGTAAGAGCTTCTCCATTAACTCCTCCCATAGAATGCCAAAATGTAATATTGACATTTTCTGTTGACGCTGATTCTATTTTGGCCCCTTTATCTGATGTTTCAGAAGATGCTGAATTTCCACATCCCCCTAAAACTGACAGACCTATTGCTGCACACAGCCCTATTGATAAAAGTTTTTTTAGTTTCATTTCGATTTTTCTCCCTTCAAGTTTAAACATATTTATTTGATTGACAATTGTCAATTATTGATTAATCTAAGGCTAAAATCAACCTTTTACTGCCCCTGAAAACATGCCTCTGATAAGCTGCTTTTGGCCAATGATAAATATAAGTAGTGATGGAATAATAATCATAACAACTCCTGCAATCATCATGGTAATTGACTGTCCATCAATACTGTTAAGCATACTTATTCCAATTTGTACTGTTCTCATTGAATCAGATCCAGTTACAAGCAGCGGCCACATATACATATTCCATGCATTTATAAAAGTATAAACTGCCATAGCTCCAATTGCTGATTTTGTAAGAGGCATAAGAATACTTCTTATAAACTTTATATTTGAACATCCATCAATTTTTGCTGATTCATATAGAGCTTTCGGAAATGAAAGATAAAACTGCCTAAATAAGAATATTCCCATAGCTGAAGTAAGATAAGGAATTATTAAAACTTTATAGGAATCAAGCCATCCCCATGAACTCACTGTAAGATAATTGGAAATTATTGTGGCTTCTCCTGGAATCATCATTGTTGCCATAACAATCATAAATAAAAAATTTTTACCTTTAAAATCTAAAAATGCAAATGCAAATGCTGCGAGAGAACATGATATTATCTGTCCTATAGTAATTAATCCAGCTATTAAAAATGAATTAAATATAAATCTTATTAATGGAATTTTTTCAAGTGCCTCTCTAAAATTATTTAATGTAGGATGCTTTGGTATTATATTAAGTTCTGTAGTAAATACATCACTTGATGGCATAAAGGCTATGCTTACAGCATACAGAAGAGGCATTAAAATAATAAATGCTACAACAATATTTACTGTAAGTATTGTACCTTTTTTCATTAAATTCTCAATTTTATGTTTCTTTTGCATTGCCTCTTTTATAGCTTCTACATTTTCAGGCAATTCTAAATTGTTTTTTAAATAATCTTTATTAATTACAATGTTTTTATCAATACGCCCTTCCATCAGTATCTCACTCCTTTCTTTTCTATTCTGAACATTATAAGAGTTAGACCCATTACAATTATAAACAATATAACTGACTGAGCTGCTGCACTTCCAAATCTATAGTTAAAGAATGCATCTCTATAAATTGAATACACCAAAAGATTTGTAGATTCTCCAGGACCTCCCTGAGTAAGAATTTTAACTTGTCCGAAAGCCTGAAATGCTTGAATAATATTTACAACAAGTGTATAAAACATAATTGGACTTAAACCTGGAAGTGTAAGATGTATAAATTGCCTAAAGGGACTTGCACCATCCACTGATGCTCTTTCATAAATTGATTCATCAATATTGCTTAATCCAGCCGAAAAGTATAAGAAATTTATCCCACTATTAAGCCATGCAGTAAGAATTGCAACACATACAAGTGCATATCTGGGATCTGTAAGATAATTTATATCTAAATGAAAAATTTTATTTAAAAAACCCACAGATGGGTGAAGAATTATTCTAAATATCATTGCTGCTGATGTAGATGCTACTGCCATTGGAAGTGCATATGCTGTGCTGAAGACACGTATTCCTGGAAATGATTTATTACATAATACTGCACCTAACAAGCCTAGAAACATACTTCCTGCTACTACTATTACAACAAATATTATTGTTACAACCAAACTGTTATAAAAAGATGATGACCCTAATAAATCCCTATAGTTTTCCAATCCCACAAAAATCTTTGGCTGTCCTAATTTATTGGTTTTATATAAACTCAAATAAATTGTTTTAACAAATGGATAGAATAGAAATAATGAAAATATAATTAAGCTTGGCATTATAAATCCATATGCTCCTGCCTTATTTTTATTCAATTTTTAAACCTCCTCTACATTCTTCATATGCAATATTTTCTTCTGTATTTTTATCAAAAATATACAATTTACAAGTATTCATAAAAACCTCTATATTTTCTCCACATTGTGTATATTCTTTTAAAATGCCAGACATTTCAATATCATTGGCTTTAAAATATATTATCTGCTTATCACCAAGTGTTTCACACATGTTAACTTTTACTGTTATTTTTTTGTAATCATACTCTTTACAATTAATTTTGTCTGAAATGTGCTCTGGCCTAATTCCTATTATGACATTTTTATCTGCATAGCCTTTTTCTCTTATTATTCTGGTTTGAAATTGTGGAAAATAAATTTTGTTATTAATAAATTCAAAATAATATTTTTCATTTTCCTGTTTAATAGTTGTTTGTATAAAATTCATTGAAGGTGTTCCTATAAAACCAGCAACAAATTTATTTTTGGGATTATTATATATTTGTTCTGGTGAATCAGCTTGATGCATTAATCCATCCTTAAGAACTACTATCTTTGTTCCTAATGTCATAGCCTCTGTCTGATCATGTGTAACATAAATTATTGTATTATCAAGCTGCTTATGAAGCTTTGCAAGTTCCACACGCATATGTGTTCTAAGCTTGGCATCAAGATTAGATAAAGGCTCATCCATCAATAGAATCTTAGGTTCTCTTATTATTGCAGCTGCAATTGCTACTCTTTGTCTCTGTCCTCCAGAAAGTTCCTTAGGCATCCTTTTAAGATATTGTCTAAGTCCCATAATATTTGCTACCTGCTTGACTCTATCTTCTATTTCGAACTTATTCACCTTTCTAACCTTTAATGAAAATGCTATATTATCAAAAACCGACATGGTTGGATACAATGCATAATTCTGAAAAACCATGCCTAAATCCCTTTCTTTATGGCTCATATAATTCGCAAATTTTCCATCAAGCCACATTTCACCTTCTGAAATCTCTTCAAGTCCTGCAACCATTCTTAAAGTAGTTGATTTTCCACATCCTGAAGGTCCTACAAAAATTACAAAATCCTTATCTTCAACTTCAAGGTTTACATCTTTAACTGCATAAGAATCCTTATTATATTTCTTGCACAAATTTTTAAGCAATAACTTTGCCAATCTATTTACCTCCCTAATTTTACTGTGTCATTAATCTTATCTTTAACATGAATTTTCTGCATCTGACATCTGCATATTAACACTGTAAAAAAACATGGTCAATAAAATATAATCGTTTACAAGAAGAGTTTACATGCTCTTTACAACACTTTAGCATTTCATTAATCTATATCTTACTTAAATTTAACATTTCTTTATATGTTACAATAGATTTTCTCAAATTATGTAATATACACATAAGCTTAATTTTTTATTTATATTTTCATCTAGTAAATTTATTCAAATTTTTATAATTGTCATATTATTGACACAAAGCATATATATAATAGACTTATAAGAATAATATTAATCCCAAATTTCATTAATTATCCCTAAAATATAATAATACTAAAAACCGCCTGTATCCCCTATACAGACGGTTTTTAGTATTATTATATTTATATTTTAAATTTTTCCATAACTGAATTTAATTTTCCAACAACTTCTATTAAGTTTTCTTTATTTTTGTTTAAAGTTTCAGCACCTAAAAGTATATCCTGAGATTTTTCTGCAATTTCTGTTGTATGCTCAGCCCCTGCTAAAGTCATTGTGTTTATTTCTCCAAAAGTAGATACAAGTCCTTGAATCTGCTCTGCAAAATTATCTATTGCAACTTGTGTCTCATTGAAAATTTTACTTATATCGCCAGTACTATTGCTATAATCATCACTTACATTTAATAGCTTATCATAAGTTTCCTTTACATTGGTATTAATAAAATCTAATGTTTTTTGTGACTCACTGCATAGATTATCAACTACTTCTATAACTTTATTTGATATTTCCTGTATTTTATTTGCAGAAACAGTACAATCTTCAGCTAGTTCTTTTATTTCATTTGCAACAACTGCAAAACCTTTTCCTGCTTCCCCTGCTCTTGCTGCTTCAATAGATGCATTTAATGAAAGAAGATTAGTCTGTTCTGCTATACCTAAAATTGCTTCTGTAAGCTGCTGAATTTCCTTTGCCTTTTGAGATTCATTAATTGATGCCTTCAATTTTTCTTCTGAATCTGCACATATTCCTTCTGCTATTCTAATATCATTTAAGGTAGAAGTTTTAATATCAGAAGCTTTGCTTTTTATTGTGTTAATTATTTCCATTCCATTATCGCTGTTTGCTTTTACTCTTTCAAGACTTTCTTTCATATTATCTGCTGTCTTATTTACTTCATTAACTGTTGCTGCAGTTTCTTCCATACTTGCTGCAACATTTTCTGTTGTTGATGAAATATTTGTTATTCTGCTTGTAAGACTACTTACAAGTTGATCTAATCCATCAGTAGAATGAAATACTTCCTGACCTGATTCCTTAATAGTTGTAAACATATCTTTCATAGAAGTATTCATCAAACTTAAAGACTGTGCAAGCTTTCCTATTTCATTGTTCATGCCTGTGTATTTCTGGCTTTCAGTTCCTGTAAAATCTCCATTACCAGCAAGTTCAATATCTTTTGAAACTGCCTTAATAGGTTTTGCTATTTTATCTGCAATTGTTAAAGCTATTATTAAAGCAACTATAGTTCCAGCTGCAAGAATGATTGTTGTTGTTGTCTGTAATTTCTTTAAGCCTGCAAACACTTCATTTTCTGGTATTACAATACTCAACACAAATCCATTATAAAGAGTATTGTAATTTATGTAATTGCTTTGTCCATTTATATTTAATTTTAATGAATCTTTCTTATTAGAAGCAAATTTCTTTTCTAAATCTGATAATCCTGCATCTTTTAATGAAGTCAGCATATCAAAGTCTTTATGATACACAATTTGATTTTTATCATTAAATACAAATGCATAACCTGTTTTATAAACATTAATTTCTTTTACAATATCCGAAAAATCATTAAACTCAACATCCAAAGCTATCATACCTACCAATACTCCATCCACAAATACTGGTTTTCCATATGTAATTACTGTTTCGTCTGTATATTTATCATATTCTGGATCCATCCATAAGCCATCTTCATGTTTTATGACTTCATAATAATATTCCCAGTCACTGGATTTATTAAGAATGCCTTCAGTTTCCTTTTCTATATCATCTAAATACAATCTTTCTGTTCCAGCATACCATGAATATTTTAATGTTTTTAAAAATTCCGGATTAAAATCAACATAAAGATCCAATAATTTTTCATTTTTTGAGCTCAAATTATAAATGGCTTTTGATATTTCTTCAACATACTGATCCATATATTCATTGTTATAAACCTGACTTGAATCAAAAGTAGCTTGAATATACTCTTCTAAAGAATTAATTACATTTTCATATTCTTTAAACTTGGTATCCATCTCCTTTGAATATTGATTTAATTTAGACTCCATATTACTATGACACTCATTTTCTATTATCTTATAACTCTCATAATATGAGATAATTCCTACT
>CAZPRO010000086.1:0-9521 GCA_964588775.1 uncultured Clostridium sp. | reverse complement strand
TCACCTTCAACTATGTGTGATTTTAAAATTTTGTAAACTAAATTGTCTCCCACTTGTTTTCCCCCTGTTTCATCGCTTATTTTTATAATATATAAATTTATTTATCTGCCTGTATTCTTTGATAATCTTTATAAAGCTGTACTAATTCCTTATCAAAAAGAGTTCTCTTTAATCTTACTGCAGTTGCTCTTACCATTTCTAAAATTCCTTTTGCTTCATCATCAGTAAGTTCAATATTATATTCTCTAAATTTATTAACCACTGCTGCTCTTCCAGAGTGCTTTCCTATTACTATTTGTCTTTCAAGACCTATTATTGATGGATCAAAAGCTTCATAGTTTTTAGGATCTTTTAATGCACCATCTGCATGTATTCCTGATTCGTGTGCAAACATATTTGAACCAACTATTGCTTTCCATTTAGGAAGTTCTCTTCCTGATGCTCTTGATACATACTCACATAAATCTTTAAATAGAAGGGTATTAATATTATCTCCTTTATAACCACAGACTATCATTAATGCCATTACAACTTCTTCAAGTGCTGCATTACCAGCTCTTTCTCCAAGTCCATTTACTGTAACACCAACATGAGACGCACCGCCTTTAATACCTGCAATAGCATTAGCTGTTGCCATACCAAAATCATTATGTGTATGCATTTCTATATCAAATTTGGTTGCATCATACAGTTCCTGTATGTCCTTTCTTATTTTGAATGGTTCCATAATACCTACTGTATCACAGTATCTGAACCTGTCAGCTCCTGCTCTTTTTGCTTCATTTATGAATTGTTTTAAAAATTCTTTATCTGCTCTTGAAGCATCTTCACCATTTACTGAAACATAAAGCCCATTCTTTTTAGCAAACTCAACTGATTTTGACATATGTTCCAAAACCCATTCCCTTGAAGTTTTGAGTTTATGCTTAATATGAATATCTGATACTGATATTGATATTGCTACTGCATCAACCCCACAATTAATTGATTCCTGTATATCACTTACAACAGCTCTGTTCCAAGCCATTATACTGGATTTTAGTTTTCTTTTTACAATTTCTTTTATTGCTTCCTGCTCATCTCCACCCATGGTAGGAATACCAACTTCAAGCTGATCAACTCCTACTTCGCTTAACATTTCTGCTATTGCTATTTTTTCTGCATTTGCAAATACAACACCTGCTGTTTGCTCTCCATCTCTAAGTGTAGTATCTACTATAGTCACTTTTTTTCCGTTTTCTAAGCTGACTGACATATGTAACAACCCCCAATTTATATTATTAGTTACATTTAGTATATAAAATGTTCATTTTAAGCTTATAATGATATAATATCACATTCTAACTATCCTGCCAATACTTACATTTTACTTTTTGCAATGGCAAAGTAGTTTTCCTTCATTCATTTTTATTTTTAGCAGTTTCCA
Source organism: uncultured Clostridium sp. (assembly GCA_964588775.1). Lineage (GTDB taxonomy): Bacteria > Bacillota > Clostridia > Clostridiales > Clostridiaceae > Clostridium. The sequence continues at coordinate 8,095 of CAZPRO010000086.1, read as the reverse complement.
ACATTAATTTTAATATTATATTGCAAGTTTTAAAAAAAATATTGCAATATGACTAATTAATTTTTATATTTGAACAAAAAATCAAGTATATTTCTGCACCAAAAAAGAATTATTACAACTAAAAATAGTAACTTTGTGCTGTAATAATTCTTTTTATCTATATTAATAATTATGTTTATGCTTATAGGTATGAGAAATTCTGTCTGCTCTTTCGTTAATCTTTCCTGGTCCAAATCTTTCATCTAAACTAAGATATCCAGTAACTCTTGAAATTCCCTGAATATTTTGGCTTCCACAATTAGGACATGAACCTTCACTAACTTGTAGATTTGTTCCACATACTCTACAGTATCTTATATGAAAGTTTATTCCTATATAACTTATGTTAGTATGCTTATATGCATAATTTATTATATCCATAACAGTTTCTCCATCTGGATAATCATCTACTTCTAAATAACTAATGTGACCTCCATTACATAGTTTATGGTAAGGTGCTTCAATATCTATTTTTTCTTTTATTGATATAGGATATCCAACAGGTACATGGAAACTATTTGTATAATATTCTTTATCAGTGACACCTTTTATGTTTCCAAATATTTTTTGATCCTGTTTTATAAATTTGCCAGAAAGACCTTCTGCTGGTGTAGCATAACAACTCCAGTTTAATTTATATTTTTCTATCATTTCATCACAAAAACTTCTTATATACTTAATTATCCTTACACCTAGCTCTCTTGATTTCTCATCTTCACCATGATGTTTTCCTGTAAGTGCAACAAGAGTTTCTGCAAGACCTATAAAACCAATTCCCCATGTACCCTGTTTTAATATTGGTTCTATAGAATCATCTTCTTTTAAACCTTCAGAACCCTTCATTAAATGCTGCCCAACAACAAATGGCAAATCTTTAACTCTTAAACTTTTTAAAACATCATATCTATGCAACAATGAATCTCTTGCAAGTTCTAATCTTGCATCAAGTATTTCAAAGAATTTATCTACATTTCCTTTTGCCTGCAATCCCACTCTTGGAAGATTAATAGTTGTAGGTGCATTATTTCCTCTTCCTTTACACCCTGGTTCACCATTTACATTTTTCATTATATAAGTTCTACATCCCATAGTTGCTGGAACATATCCTGCATCATAATATTCTTTATTGAAATCAGCATCAATATTCATAAATGTAGGATTCATTCTTTTTGCTGCAACTCTACATGCTAATTTATATAGGTAATAGTAAGGATCACTTTCCTCTCTATTAACTCCTTCTTTAACTCTGAAAATTATATTAGGGAATATAGGTTGTTCTCCTTTTCCCAATCCTTTCTCATATTCCAATAAGAATATTTCACAAACCAATGCTGCATCCTTACTATCTGGAAGTCCTATGTTAATAGAACTAAATGGTACTTGAGAACCTGCTCTGGAATGCATTGTATTCAAATTATAAACAACTCCTTGCATTGCCTGGTGAATTTTCTTATTTACTTTAGCTTCTAAAACCTCATCTATTTTCTCCTGAGATAGTCCTAATTCTTTTAATTCTTCCATTACTTCTTTTCTTGTAGGCTCTACAAAAATTCCTAAATCGTTATCAAAATCAGGATGTGACTGACCACCAAACATATCATTTTGAGTTGACTGCAATAATATACATGATAACTCTGCTGCTGTTTCAATTCTTTTTGGTGCATTTATTGTTCCATATCCAGTGTTGAATCCTTTTTCCAGTATTTCTCTTGTTGGTATATGAAGACAATTTACTGTTAAGTTATAACTATCTAAATCATGATAATATAAGTCTCCTGTTTCATGAGCTTTTGCTAAAAACTTAGGCATAGTTGCTAATGTATTCCACTTGTTTGATTCTGACGCTATTCTTAAAAGTTTTGAACTAAAATTATTCCCTACATTTGCATTATCTCTATCTGTTTCAACTCCTATTCTTCTAATAGCCTTCATTAAATCAGATTTTATCTCTCTTACTTTTGTTCTTTCCTGTCTGTATCCAGAATAAGCAATAGCTATTTCTTTAAGACCTTCTTCTGATAATGCCTTTTCAACCAAATTTTGAATTTCTTCAACTGTTATAGTCCTTCTTGCTTCTTCTTCTATATAATTAATAACCTTTTGAACTGTATCTAAAATTTGGCTTTCTTTCAGCTCCAAACCAATTTCAGTAGCTGATCCCTTAATAGCCTGTGTTATCTTATCAGAGTTGAAAGTCACTTGCCTTCCATCTCTCTTCACAACATATAGCATTACTTTACCTCCAAAAACACAATATCTAGTATCTAATACTGTACTATTATACTTTATTGCTTACACTTAATCAATAGGATGATTTTTCTATTTTTTAACCAAAATACTCATATTAACTTTATTTATTTCTAAATATCTTCATATTATTCGCTTTTTTATAGCAATTATATATTTGACTTAACTAAGAATATTTTTAAATTCACATATTTTCTAATGTTTAATAATTTAAGAATAAAATTTTTTTATCTGCAAAAAATTAAAATGTAATATTTTATTTTTTGGAGGGATTTTGTGAAAGGATTTATTATAGATTCATTTTATAAGGAAAATATAATTATAGATAATAATCAAACCTGCTGTTCTTCTCCTAATATTCTATTAAAAAAAAGCATCAGCTCCTATACTCTGCCAATAGATCAAACTGCCTCTTCATATATTAACCATCATCAAAATAATAGTAATTTAACTCATTATAATATAATTGACTATTTGTAAATCAACTCTTACAATAATAGTTGTGCTAGGGGAGCCTTAGAGCTGAGATTTGATTAATTCATGAACCCTTTTTAACCTGATCTAGTTAATACTAGCGTAGGAAATGCAGTTACGTTTAAATTTTTTAAACATAATATACTAATTTGGTTGATGTTTAATATCTCCTAATAATAGAGTTTAAATTAAATACAACAATATAATTTATTCTCTGGTTTACCCTTTGTAGACAAGCACTTAAAGGAGGTTTTTTATGGAAAATTTTTTAGGATGGAATGAACAATTTTCTTCACTTGCTCAAATTGTTCCTAATGTAAAAGAACAATTTATTACAAACCCAAAAAATTCATGGCTTACTATAATAACAATAGTTGGATGTATTATTCTTCTTTTTGTTTTAGCCAAAACAAAAAAGATTGAGTTTACCCCTCAATTAATTTCAAGAATAGGAATTGCTTTGGCACTGGCTACAATTCTTAAAATTCTAAGACTTTATCATTTCCCTCAAGGTGGAAGCATAACCCTTGGAAGCATGGTTCCTATACTTCTTATAGCTTTTATGTATGGTCCTCAAGTAGGATGTCTTACTGGATTTATTTATGGTGTTATAACGTTGATTATGGATCCATATATTTTGCATCCAATTCAGGTACTATTTGATTATCCACTACCTTTTACTGCATTAGGTCTTGCAGGTTTCTTTAAAAACAAAAAACTATCTGCACGGTTATGTGGAGTAGGCTTATCAGTCTTTGTAAGATTCTTGTGCCATTTCATATCTGGTGTAGCTTTCTTTGGTACATATGCTCCAGAAGGAATGTCTCCTTGGATTTATTCTCTATCTGTCAATGGACCTATAATAGGTATTGAAGGAATCATATGCTTAGTAATTGTTGCAGCTCTTCCTATTGAAAGAATAATCCATGCAACTAATTCAAGTAGTTCTGCTGCATAGTAAAAAGCTGTCACAAAATGCAAAGTTATTTTGTGACAGCTCTTTTATTATTCCTCTACTGATATTGCCCCTACAGGACAGCTGTCAGCAGCTTCCTGTACTTCATCTTCAGCACCAGATGGTGCTTCAGCCACAATAAATCCTGCCTTTCCATCATCTTCAATGGCAAAACATTCAGGACATATTGATGGACACAAGCCACATGCTATACATGTATCTTTATCAACTTTAGCTTTCATAAAAAACTTCCTCTCTAAAAAATATCATATATATTATGTGTCTTTTAAATTTTTTTATCCAAAAATTACTCTTTATATTAATATAATCCCTCAAATATTAATGAATATAATGGATTTTCTTTAATATATCCTTCAAATCTTCCTTCACTTAATGCTTCAGTAAGTTCTATATTAATAGGTAACTCTCCAATTAAAGGAATTCCTAAATATTGTGCATTCTCTTCTGATGACTTGTTACTAAATACTTTGATTTTCTTGTCACAATCAGGACATATAATATAAGCCATGTTTTCTACAACGCCTTTAATGTTTATTCCTATTTTTTGAGCCATTATAACCACTTTTTTTACTATCATAGAAACCATATCTTGAGGTGTTGATACTATAATCAGCTCATTAATAGGAAACTCCTGCATTACAGTTAATGCAACATCTCCTGTTCCTGGCGGCATATCAATTAAAAGATAATCTAATTCTCCCCAGTTTGTATCAACAAATATTTGTTTTAATACACCATTAATTATTCCACCTCTCCATATAAGAGGTTCCTCCTCTACTGGATTAACAAGGTTCATGGACATAACTTTTATACCTGCATTTGTTATAACTGGATCAAATCTTACTACTTCTTCATTAACAGGAACAATTCCTCCACGTTTATCACTTATTCCAAGAACCCTTGGCATAGATGGTCCTGTAATATCTGCATCAAGAACTCCTACTTTATATCCCCTTTTAGCAAGCATTACTGCCATAATTCCAGTAACTGTAGATTTTCCTACTCCACCTTTACCACTTATAATTCCTATTACATTTTTTATTTTTCCAAATCTAGGCTGAAGTTTTGCTATTTCAGGTCCTTTGCAGTCTTCTTTTTTTGTTTGACAAGTCCCTTTACTTGGACATGTATCACAGCTTCCCATTCTTTTCTCCTCCTTAAATATTATATACTACCAATTATTTGGTTTTTCATTTGGTTCTCCTAACTCTATATCCCAGTCTTTATAGTTGTACTTTGCTTCAATATAATACTTGTTAACTGCTTTATCTTTTGTATTTTCAACTGTAATTAATGTTTTAAATACAGAAGTACTGTATCCTCTATTTTTTACAGTAATTTTAACATCATAATCAGAATTATCCTTTGCTATTTCAGCATTTAAAAATTCCTTCTTTAACTTTTCTTCAAAATCTATTAAATCAACAGAAAACATATATTTTAAACAATCTGTATCATCTGAAATGTTTATTCCTATTTTGGAATCCTTGCTTAAAGTATTTTTATTTGCTTTCAAAACATCCAATATTGATTGATAATATATGTATTCAAATTCTCTAGGCTTTCTTATAAATGAAAGATTCTGCATTATAGTATTTTCTAATGTTTTCGGAACAACAAAAGATGCTGTATCATTATAAAAATTACCTTTGCCTTTTTCATTAGTCCCAACTATATAATTATAAGTTGTCACTTCATCGCCTATCCAAACCTCAAAAATATAATCAGGATCAAGAGATGATTTTTCTTCAACAGCCTTTCCTTTTTTCAATATTTTATATATTTCATTTATTGCTCCTGTATCATTTACTATAAATTTAAATCCCCTGTCTCTCACATTTTGAATAATTATTTTATCTACTTTGCTCTGTTTTATATATTCAAATTCATTATTACACAAATTTGCTTTAACTGCAGCTTGTTCCAAAAGGCTGCACCCTGTAAAACAACTGCTTACAGTAAATAGAAGTAATAATATTAGAACTATTCTTTTTTCCACTTATTACTCACTCCTTTAAATATTTTTTCAATATTAAATACAGCAAAACCCAAAGCAAAAGTAAATATAGCTATAAATTGAGATGTAGACAAAATTCCAACAGAACCTCTTGGATCATTTCTAAAAAACTCTACACAAAATCTTCCTAAGCTATAAATAATAAAATATAATCCTGTAACTTTTCCTAAGTCTTTTTCCTTTTTTGAATAAATTAACAATATCAACCCCAATATAAAATCAAAAACAGATGAATACAGCTGAGTTGGATGAAGATGAACTCCACTTGGTGCAAGGGAGCCTTCTGGAAAAACCACCCCAAATGGCGACTCTGTTTCTGCTCCATAACAGCATCCTGCCAAAAAACACCCTATTCTTCCAAATCCTTGAGCAATTGCTACTCCTGGTACTGTTAAATCCATTAATTCTAATGGATTCCATCTCTTTTTCAAGCAGTATATGTAAATAACAAGAGCTCCTACAAGTATGGCTCCATACACAACAAATCCATAACCAAAGTTTTTTAATATACTTGGATTATTAATAATATCCTTCAATTCTGTTATTATAAACAGTAATTTCCCACCAAGAACGCCACCAATAACAGTAAATATAATTAAGTTTAAAATAGAATCCTCATCATAACCTTTCTTTTTTGATTTATTTATTAATAATGCTGATGCTACAAATATTCCTATTGCAATCATTAAACCATAACTTCTAATTTTTATTCCAAATATTTCAGCTAATACTATACGCATTAAATTTCTCCTTTATATTAAACAAGTACCAAGAAATCCTTATAACAAAGGTTTTCTTGGCACTTAAAATTATAATACTATTATTAATTATTAGCAAACCTTATTATATATGCAGGCTGCATATTCATAATTTTTTTATAGTAATATTTTGCATTTACTAATCTTTTTTCATTGGTATAACAATTGAAGACTTCTTAAAATCATAGAACATAAACCAATAACCTTGATTTCTATTGTTATTATTAGTCCATGTTACAAAACCTGTTTTTCCTCCATAAGGCTGGTCACTTCTATCCTTAGAACCTGGAATTCCATATATAATATATTTCAACTGACCATCATCATTATATTTGTAGCCTAATAAGAAATGATTACTTCTACTAATATATGGATAGTAATTAATCATGGGATAATAAGCTAAGGTATATTTATTATAATCTGACTGATCACACAAATCATTAATGCTATTTACATTAACTCTATACCACTTACAATTATCAATATCATCAAAATTCTCATTAAAACATTCAAAACCTTTAGTTATGTTTTCAAAATAACTTGTTGAATCCTCAGACATTCCTATATAGTTAGTGCTGTTAAAATTGTCAATTTCCGCTTCATATTTATCAAAATCCGGAATCTCTAAGTCTAGTTTTGTATTTTCTTCTATTCTTTTACTGAACTCTTTAATTTTATCTTTATCTACCTTGAATTTCTTCCATTCATATTTATCTCTTATTTTTATTTTTATAAATCCATAGACTTCCCAGTCATAATCCATATCCTTAATATTCATATTGATTTTATGTGTACAGTATTCTGTTTTGTTCCATACCTTATGAATCATATCATCAATATTATATTTATCACATGTATCCTTTTTGTCTTCCTTTATGCAGTCACATTTCTTACCTGTATCTGACTTTTCTTCCTTATCACATTTTTTACATATATCTTTTTTCTCTTCTTTATATTCTTCTTTTTCAAATTCTTTAATATGGTCATTTTTCTTATGATCACTATCTTTCTTTTCTTTGCATTTATTTCTTTCATCCTCTGATAAAATATTTTCTTCTACTTTCTCTTCTATGGATTTTGTAGATATGTTCTCTTTATTTTTAGAATCTATATTGACTCTTTCTTCTGATTTAACAGCATTCTCAACTTTTATTAATTTAAACTTTCTCCAGTTTTCAGCAGGCTCTTCTCCATTCATAAAACCATGCATTATAAATTCTGCTTCACCATTTACATTTTTACATATGGCTGCTCCCGAAATCTTTTCATATGATATACCAAGTCCTGCTACATTATTAACATAATACTCTTTACTTGTATCTGCTTTTCCCGAATCACTTATATCCAGCAACCCTATATCAATAAGTTCTTTACAATCACGTCTACAACATATTAAAATCATGGAATATTTATCATTGGCTTTTAAGTTTTGTGCATAAAAAGATATCTTACATTTATCTCCCTTAGCTTCAACCTTTGCATATCCAGACAAAACTTTTTCATTAACAGAATGTCCTCGTTCATCTTCTTGTAATATTATAAAATTTCTATACAATTTACTATGTCCCAAAGTAATATTTCCTC